>JBPCTP010000065.1:0-9411 GCA_051011615.1 Microthrixaceae bacterium
GCCGTGAACCAAACCGTCGAAGGCCACAAACCGGGCGAACATCCCACCCGGCATCGTCCCGAACGGCGAGTCGATGACCCGCTCCAGGGCACCGTCGATGCGCACGGCATCGAGCAGGTCATCCATCGACTTGCGGAACTCGGCTGTTGGCACCGCCCCGTTTCGGACCGGGGGTTCGATTTCCGGGACGACCTCGCCACGGAACATGTACGCGAGTACACCGCCGAGGGTGATCATGTGGTCAAGCACGTCGACGACCTCGAATTTCTCGCAGGGCGTGGGATTGCCCAGGTCCGCCGGCTCGAGTTGGTCGACCAGCTCGGTGATGCTCGGAAGGATCGCTTCCAGCTGACGGGTGGGTTCCATGAATGCCTTCCTCTGTCGGAGCGCTCCACATGGGCGCTCGGAATATGGGCGTGAGGATCACTGTCACAATGTGACGGTGACCGAACTGGCTCAACAGGTGGACGATGCGCTGGCGAAGGGTCACTTCACAGACGCCATGGACCTGCTCGATTCGGCCGGCGAATATGCGACGAGGGCGGAGTTTCTGGAAAGGCGGGCAACAGCTGCCTATGGCGCCGGGCGTTTCGAGGAAACGATCACCGCCTGGGAGAGACTCCACGGTCTGCTCTGTGAAGAGGGCGACCGGGCTGGCGCAGCCCGGGCGGCTGCGATGGTGGCGATGTTCCTGCTGATCGACAGCGCCCTCATGGCCCCGATTCGTGGCTGGCTGGGGCGTGCGGAGGATCTGCTCGATGACGCCGACGGTGATCCGGTCGCCGCTCTGATCTGCGCAGTTCGCGGATACGAACGATTCATGTGCGGTGACTACGCCGCGACGCGCGATCTCGCCGGACGTTCGATCGAGTTGGGTCGGCGGCACGGCAACCTGGAAGCAGAGGTGATCGGGCGGACCGCATCGGCTCGGGTGGAGATCCTCGCGGGTGACGTGGAAGCCGGCCTCGCACATCTAGACGACGTGGGCGCAATGCTGATGTCAGGCGAGGTCGATCCCTTGACGACCGGAATGATGCTCTGCGAGATCGTGTGCGCTGCCCAGGGGCTCGCCAAGTACGACCTCGCCGCGGAATGGACCGAATCCATGTCGCGGTGGGGATCGGGTGCTGCTTTCGGAGGCCTGGGAGGTCGATGCCGGGTTCACCGAGCGGAGATCCTGCGCGTGTCGGGCCCGGTGGATGCAGCAGAGGACGAAGCCCTTCGGGCATGTGACGACCTCCGGCCGTGGATGCGACGCGAGTTCGGCTGGCCGCTGGCCGAGCTCGGACACATTCGTCTGCGCAAAGGTGACCTGGCAGGCGCAGAGGAGGCACTCCTCGCAGCGCACGAACACGTTTGGTGCCCACACCCAGGGCTTGCTCTTCTCAGGCTCGAACAGGGCGATTCTGAGGCGGCAACGGAGCTGATCGACCAGGCGATCGCCCATCCCTTCAACTCCCCGTCGAAGGAACGGCCCCCGTTCGTCGACCTGTCGCTTGCCCCGCTTCACGAGGCCAGGGTCAAGATCGCCGCCGCAACGGGTGACGGTGAGGCGGCCCGCTCTTCGAGCAAAGCACTGCGGACGATCTCGCAAGGCTGGGAAAGCCCCTGGCTCTCCGCTTCGGCAGACCTCGCCGACGCACGCATCGCGCTTCTGACAGGAGACCATGAGCGAGGCCTGCGCTACGCCTCCCAGGCCGCTGCCACATGGGCCGATCAAGGGGCACCCTTCGAAACAGCGGAAGCCAGAGTCGTCCTGGCAGAGGCGCACTCGAGTGCGGGCAACCGCAGCAGCGCCAGTCTCGAAAGACGTGCAGCTCTCAGCGCCTTCGAGGAGTACGGCGCGGCTCGCATGGCACGGCAGCTACGACAGCTGCTCCGGGATGACGATCGGCACGGGCCAGCCGCTCTGGAAGAACCGGAGGAGCCTGTTGGCCCGGAGGCCCCTCGGGGTGAGTTCCTGCTGGTCGGAGACACCCGAACCGTGACCTTCGACGGGCACACGACCACTCTGGGAGACCTCAAGGGCTTTCGCTACATGGCTCGGATGCTCGCCGAGCCCGAACGTGAATTCCATGTCCTGGACCTCGTCGCAGTCGAGCAGGGAACTCTGCCTACCGGGTCATCCACCTTCGTCGGACCCGCCGAGCTGGAAGGTGTCGGAGGACAGGGCCTCCCAGCGTTGGACACGCAGGCCCGTGACGCATACCGCAAACGTCTCGCAGAGGTGGAGACGGACATGGAGGAGGCGAGGCGGTGCAACGACCCTGCCCGCCTCGAACTCGCTGAGAACGACCGCGACTACCTGATCGCGGAGCTCTCGAGAGCGGTCGGACTAGGTGGACGCCTGCGAGCGGTGGGGGGTGACGCGGAGCGGGCCCGCACAGCGGTTGCGCGCGCTCTGCGTTACGCGACCGACAAGCTCGGGTCCCACAGCCCAGAACTGGCTCTGCACCTGAGAAACAGTCTCCACACCGGCACCTACTGTTCCTACCGGCCGGACTCACTCTCGGCGGTCCGCTGGCAACTGTGAGGGTCCCGAAATCGAATCAGGCCCTACTGTTGGCGGATGGCGACACGACCACTGCGACAGTTCTACGGCGACGAACTGGACCTCATCGCCCCCGGCCCGCCGGAAGCCGTGTTCGAGCCGTGGACTCGCCATCGCAGCCGATTCCTCACCGCACTCGGCCAGCTCGACGATGACCAGTGGCGATCCACAACGCGGTGCGAAGACTGGGATGCAATCGGCGTGCTGTGGCACCTCATCACCGCTGACCAGTTCTGGGCAGCGTCGATCTCGAGTGGAGCTGTCGGAAACCCGACCGCGTTCCTGGCCGACTTCGATCCGACGACCACACCGGGTGCGATCTCGGAATCGGCCCGCAAGGACTCGCCCGCCGAAACGCTGGCGGCGATGGTCGAGGTCGACACGGCGTTCCGAACCGCGGTCGACGCCATCGACGGCGAGCAATGGGAACTCCCCGCCGAGTCACCGATCGGTCATGTGCCGGTGCGCCTCGCGCTGTCCCATGCGTTCTGGGACTCGTGGCTCCATGAGCGAGACATCCTGGTGCCGCTTGGCCTGGAGACGGAGCCGGAGCCCGATGAGCTGTGGAACGCTGCTTGGTACTCCCTCGTGGCGGCCGCTGCACAAGGCGGACTGATCGGCGACGAGCGCTCGGTTGCCCCGGGCCCCGAGGAACCCTTCACGGTTCGGGTCACTCTCGAAGAGTTCCCCGACCGCACCCTGGAGCTGAGGGTGGACGAAGGCGTATCGGTCACCGAGACCGACGAAGCGGGCACTGGTATCGGCTCTGCGCTGGCGCTGGTCGAGTACTTCACGGGCCGCGCTGCCGAGCCGGTCGGCACGCTTCCGGGCCCATTGGCAGAACACCTGGACCGCGCCCGACAGATCCTCTGATTCGCACGTTCTGGCCGATTCTCGGGCTCAGGCGGAGACGACGCCTCAGTCGGGTGCGTAGGTCCAGTCCGGACGCTTGCGCACCTGGCGCTCGTCGAGCCGGAAGCGATCGCCGTCGAGGTCCACGACCTTCGATACCAACAGACCTCGCTCCTCGCGCCGCAGCTCTGGCACTCGCATGTCCGCCATGAGGCTGTGCACCAGGCGCTGTTCCTGGGTCGGAAGGAAGCACCTTGCCCCATCGGTGACGTTCTCCAGTCGGGCGGACAGCTCCGCGAACGAGCCACCTCCGGACGGACCGGCGCCGGAGAGAATCTCCGTGATGCGCTCGGTGCCGAGCTTGCACGCCGGGCACTGACCGCAGGACTCCACCCACAGGAACCTCGACGCGGCACCTGCCAGCTCCACGGGATCAGTTCGATCGTCGAACACGATGAATCCGCCGGTACCCAGGCCACTGCCGATCGCCTCCATGTGCTCGTAGGTGAGCGGCGTGTCGAGGTGGTCAGCGCGAATCACCGGATTGGCGACGCCCGAGAGCACGTACTTCACGGCTCGCCCATCGGGCAATCCACCGCCCACCTCCTCGATCACACGGCTGAGGGGAGTTCCCATCTCGTACTCGGCAACGCCCTCGATCGTCGTGTCACCCGAGATGGTGCACACGATCGTGCCGGGTGACTCATCGGTGCCCATGGAGCGGTACCAGTCTGCTCCGCGGGCCAGTATCTGCGGAACGCTCGAGAGAGTCTCCACGTTGTTGACCAGGGTCGGGTTCGACCCGCTGCGACCGGACTCCAGGGTGCTGCCCGATGACCAGCCGAGCTGGGGCTCGGTGGTGAACAACCCGTAGACATACGGCGGGAAGAGTCGAGGCAGAGGATCTTCACCCTCGATCACCTCGAGCAGGGCCTTCTCCTCGCCGAAGAGATACTCGTCGGGACCCCTGGCGATCTCCACGGAGATCCCCTCGGCGATGCGGGCTGATGCCATCTCACCGGCGGCGGCGGCAATCAGCTCCGCCTCGACGGCGAACGACGCCTTGAGGCCGACGATGGCGCGGTCGGCTCCGAGGGTCCATGCGGCGATGAGAAGTCCCTCGACCAGGGCGAAGGGGTTGTGGCGAATGATCGTGCGGTCCTTGAAGCTCCCCGGTTCTCCCTCGGCGGCGTTTGCGACGACGAATCGTTGCCCCGCTGCCCGTCCTCCGGCCATGACCGAACGCCACTTGGTGCCGGTCGGAAAGCCGGCGCCTCCACGGCCGCGCAGGCCGGATGCGACCAGTTCCTCCGCCACCGCATCCGGGCCCAGCCGAGCCGCAGCTTCCATGCCGGACAGACCACCGGCGTCGCGGTAGTCCTCCAGCGAGGTGATCGGGCTCCCCTCGAGCAACATGGTTGCACCCTACGTTCCTCGAACTGGGAGGTGTCGGCGGCGGATTCCGGGACTGAGAGCTCCCGGTTCGGCGCTACGCAGTGAGGGCGGCAGCGTAGGCGTCGACCAACCGATCGATCTCGGGGTCGGTGACCACCAGGGGTGGGCAACACGCCACCGTCGCATCAGCGATGGGGCGGGCGATCACACCGGCCCGCAGCATCGTCTGGGCCACGGCAACTGCACCGCCCGGGAAGTCGCCGGGAGCATCCACGGCCCAGATCCCCCCTTCGCCCCGCACCTCGGCCGCCAGTCCGTCGGTAGCGAGCGCGCTCAGTCCGGCACCCAACCTCGAGCCGATGTGGCGGGCTCGATCGAGAAGGCCCTCTGACTCGGTCACCTCCATACATGCGATGCCGGCGGCACATGCGGTGGGGTGACCCGAGTACGTGAAGCCGGTACGCAGCAAGTGATTCGGATCCGATTCGAGTGCTTCTCGGACCCGACCACCTACGATCACACCACCGAGGGGCACGTATCCGGAGGACACCGCCTTGGCGAAGGTCACGAGATCGGGTTCGACGCCGAAGCAAGTGGCTCCGAACCACTCCCCCAGACGGCCGAAGCCGGTGATGACCTCATCGAGGATCAACAGCGCTCCGTTGTCGTCGCACAGGCGCCTGATCCCGTCGAGATAGCCGTCGACCGGCGGGTGCACGCCGCTGGCGCCCTGTATCGGCTCAACGATCACCGCCCCTATCCGCTCACCCGCCTCGGCGAATGCCGTGGCCACGGCTTCCAGGTCGTGACGCGGAACGTGGGTCACCTCCGACAGCAGCGATCCGTAACCCACCCGATTGGGTTCGATTCCCTGCAGTGACGTTCCGCCATAGGCGGTGCCGTGGTAGCCGCCCTCGCGGGACACAACCAGCATTCGGTCACCGTCACCGTCGAGGCTGTGGGACAGTCGCGCCAACTTCACCGCCGTGTCGACGGCCTCGGAACCGGAGTTCGTGAAGAACACCCGGGCGTCGGCCATCGGAGCGCGTGCCGCGATCAAATCGGCCAGCCGATCAGCCGGCTCGTTGGTCCATGCTCCGAACGTGTTGTAGGTGGCAAGTGCCTGCATCTGGCTGTGGACAGCCTCGATCACCTCGGCGCGCCCGTGGCCCACGTTCACGCACCACAGCGACGCGATCGCGTCGAGATACTCGTTGCCGTCGTCGTCGACCACTGTTGAGTCGTGGCCGGCTACGAGCCGGATGTGACCGGTGCGTCCCGTCTCACTGAAGGGGTGCAGAAACGCGGGCAGTTTCATCGCTGCAGTCGCAGTTTCATAGCTGCAGTCGCAGTTTCATCGCTGCAGTCGCAGTTTCATCGCTGCAGTCGCAGTTTCATCGCTGCTGTCGCAGGTCCACGACTACGCGGGCGGGTCGGGGACGTAGATGCGGTTGAAGTATTCGATCAGCACCCGTTCCGCGAGTTCCGGTGGGCACACGTTGAGGATGGCGTTGATGCCGGCGGTTTCGTCGGGCAACGCGGGCGAACCATCGTCGGAACCGATGCCTGCACCCGCTAGCAACACGTCGAACGCCTCGCCATCGAGCGTCGCCGGATCCAGGGACTCCAGAAGGGCGACGAGGTCGGCGTCGACCGGAGGGGTCGGCTCACGCCGCGCGGCGTCACAGGCCCTCTCAAGGTCACCGAGCAGTCCCGGCACCAGATCGAAACTGGCCCCAACGATGGAGAGGTGGATGTTCTCACGGCTGCCGGCGAATCCGAGCTGCGGTTGCACGTACCAACGCTGCTTGCGCATCTGGTCGACGACGTCGAACACGTTCACGGTTTCGCTGGTGAGTGCCACGAGGTTGGATTCCGGGTCGCCCATCACCTCGAGGTCGTCGATCTCCTCGATGCCGGCCCGGATGGCGTCGACAGCAGCAAGGGTTCGCTCCGCGATTTCGAGGTATCCCTGGTCGCCCGTGTAGTTGAGTGCCGCCCATGTCGCTGCGAGCGCACCGCCGGACTTGGTCGACTGGAACGTCGTGTTGATCACCGTGTAGCCGGTCCACGCTGCCTTGGCGTAGAGCTGGTGGCGGCGCAGCGCGGCATCGCGGTAGAGGATCACCGATGCGTTCTTCGGGCAGTAGGCGTACTTGTGAAAATCCATCGAGATCGATGTGACGCCGGGAACCGTGAAGTCGAAATCCGTGACATCGCGGCCGAGGCGCCGGAAGTAGGGAAGCACGAACCCACCGATGCAGCCGTCCACGTGCAGCAGCACGTCGAGGTCAAGCGCGATGCGTCCGAGTTCGTCGATCGGGTCGATCACCCCGTGTGCGTAGGACACAGCCGAGCCGACCATCAGGATCGTGTCGTCATCACAGGCGGCGGCCATTGCCTCGGGCTCCGCCTTCCAGGTTTTGGTGTCGACAGGCACCGACCCCGGTTCGATGTCGAAGTAGTTGGCTGCCTTGTGGAAGGCGGCATGGGCGGTGACCGGCAGGACCATCTTCGGCGACTTGATCTCCGGGCGGTTCTCGCGTGCCCAACCCCGGGCGGCCTTGACGGCCATCATGATCGACTCGGTGCCACCGGTGGTGAAGTTGCCGACAACGTCTTCGTCGCCCCGTAGGTGATCGCGGGCAATGCCGATGACCTCGTTCTCGAGGCGCAACATGGACGGGAACACGGTCGGATCGAGGCCGTTCTCGTCGTAGAACTCGACCAGAGCGCGCTTCGCAACCCGGTCTATGTCAGGGCGCCCCGGGTCGTACACGTAGGCCCAGGTGCGGCCGCCCTTGGTGTCGAGGTCGTCTGTGCGGATGTCGTCGAGGTGGGCGAACACCTCGTCCTCGGTCAGGCCTTGCTCGGGCATCGGCGCCACGGATCACTCCCTCGGTCGTCTCGAGCGAAAACGTTAGGTCAGAGCAGCGACTTCAGCACTGTGCGCGTCGCCTCGGCCTCGTCGTCGCTGAGGGTGAACTCCACCGGGGCGAAGTCGGTGCAGCCTGCCTCGGCGAACTGCTCGATCGCCGCCAGCACCTCTGCCTCGGTGCCGATCACGCTCGCACCACCGGGGCCGCCGCTGCCGTCACGATCCATGACAGCGCGGTACGAAGGCAGGTCGTTGTATCCCTCCAGCATGGCGTCGACCATTGCCCTCACCTCGTCGCCACGTTCTGTGACACAGAGTGGCATCGAGGCCACGATCCTCGCCGGGGCCGCCGTGGCAGGGCGAGCCCCGTCGAGTGAGGGCTTGATGTGCTCACTGATGGTCTTCGGGCCGGCGAGCCACAGGATCGATCCGTCCGCGCGCTCCGCAGCCATGCGCAACATCTGTGGCCCCATGGCAGCCAGCAACAGTCCCGGCGCCTCGGCATCGACCAGGCCGGCGAAGCCTTCGAAATGTGCCGACCAGATGTCGCCATGGGAATCTGCGGTCCGGTCGTTCATCATCGGGATCAAGACATCGAGGTACTCGCGCATGTGCGCCGCCGGGCGTTCGAACGCAATGTCGAGCGTTGCCTCGATGGATGGCTTGTGGGCCAGACCGAGCCCCAGCGTGAGCCGATTGCCGATGATCTCCTGCACGGTGAGGGCCTGCGTTGCCAGCTGGAGCGGGTGCCTCGGGAAGGTGGGCACCACGGCGGTTCCCAGTTCGATGCTCTCGGTGGCCCGGCCGATGATCGCCAGGGCTGTCAGGGCGTCCGGGCTGCCGAATGACTGATTGATCCAGTAGTGGGCAAAGCCGTCGGCTTCGACGCCCGCCGCATGCTCCGCGATGCCGTCGATGGCCACGCCCAGGGTGGTCTGTGAACTTCCGTTGATGCCGATGCGCATCGAACAATCCTTGCAGCTTGTGCGTCGGCTGTGTTCAGGATGCTTCGCCGTCGATGGTGACGAGCACCTTTCCGCAGTCCTTCGACCCCTCGAGCACCTCGAGCGCATGGTCGAACTGCTCCAAGGGGAACCGGTGGGTGAGCAGCGATGACAGGTCGCGACGCTCGAGCAGGTCTATGGCGTCCGAAAATCGCTGCGGGTACTCCATCGAACCCCGGATCGTGAACTCCTTCATCAGCACCATCAGGTAGCTGGTGGGAATCGGCTCGTAGTGCAGCGCAACCACTGACAACCGTCCGCCCACCCGCGCCCGGTCGAGCACATCTGTGATGACCTGTGCGGAGCCAGTGGCCTCGATGAACGCATCGGTCGCGGGCGTGGGCCCGAACATGAACGGTGTCGTGCCATGCAGGCTCGCGAGCTGTTCCCACACGTCGAGCTCCGCAGGATCCAGCGCTGCCTGAACGCCGAGACCCTCGGCAAGCCGCAGTCGGGTCGGGCTGAGGTCCACTGCGACCACCTGCTCGTGGCCCTGGTCGATCAGCGTGGCGATCGCAGCCAACCCGACGGGACCACAGCCGAACACGGCAACCTTGTCGCCCTGCGCCACATCTGCCTGCTCGGCGGCGTGCATTCCGACCGCCAACGGCTCGGCGAACGCAGCCACGTCCAGTGGCAGGGACTCAGGCACGGGGTGCAGGAAACCGAAGTCCGCTTCCCGTACCAGCAGTTCCGGTGTCAGGCCGCCCTCGGGCCCACCGCCGCCGATC
>JBPCTP010000066.1:0-3210 GCA_051011615.1 Microthrixaceae bacterium
CACTACGAGGTATCGCGCACTCAGCGCTGTGCGACCCCGCCACAACAAAACGGGTTGCTGGCAGCGCGAGGAGCGCTGGACGCCGAACGACTGTCTATCGACGCGGGCCATCAGGGGCACCGAACTCAGTACATCTTCGCCCAGCCGCCTGTGTGGAACGTCACCTCTGGTTCTGAGGTGACGCCCGCTTCCTTCATGGCTGACTGAAGGGCGGGGTCAGCGAGGAAGGCCTTCAGGGTGTCGAATGACTCGGCCTGGTGATAGACAACGACTGTCGAGGGGTCATCGATAGACCGGTTCGCGGCATGACCGATTATTCCGGCACCACTTCGCAAGCCGTCGGCAGCGTCGTAGCCCTGGAGCCACGCATCGAAGTCAGCAACCGAATGGCCGACGACCATGGCAGGCAGCTCGCGGTCCCAGACGATCGATTCACGTGCGGGCGTCATCCAGGTGAACTCAGGCGCGCCGGTGACTCCAACCTCTTGCATGACTTCCTTCAGCTCGGGTGACTCGGTGAACCCCTTGGCTTGGTCAACGTCGGAGACAGCGAAGTAGATGCTCAGCGAGTTGGGGTCGTCCTCGGCTCGATTGATGTGATGGCCGAGCATTCCCGCGGACTGCCTGAAGGACTGGTGCTCGTCGAACCCCTTCTTCCACCGATCGAAATCAGCGACGGAGTGTTGCGCCATTAGCGCAGCGGGCGGCAAGGAATTCGTTTGGTCACTCATCGGTGAGCCTCCTGCGCCAGAGCGACAACAAGGCGATCCCGCTGTACCCGAGCACCCTGACACGCTCCTCCCCGTTCGGGACAATGTCAACAGCCTCGTTGGAAGGCAGCTGCCGTGGAGATACATCGAACTTCTGACCTGCTCATCACGAGGTATCCCGCACTGAGCGCTGTGCGGCCCGGCCATCGGCCAACGAACTGCCGGAGGTGCGGCGAGTCATCGCCGTTCATTCCGGTGCATCGAGTTGACCGAAGCTGCCCCTGCCCGTTCAGCAGGCGCCTTCAGGCCACGAGACAGCCGTCCAGTGAGGCCCTCACCTCGGCCTCGTCGAGATCCACTGTCGAGATGGCGACTATTCGGCTCGGGCCACCGACTTCGAGCGCCGGCGTCAGCTCCATCCGGCGGCCCACCACCTGGAGCAACATCATGCCGTCAGCAACCCTTACGAAACCCTTGCAGCGGTACACGGTGCCGGGGAATCGCAGGTGGATCATCTTCCTGAGGGCAGATTCATCGAATATTTTCTCGGTCTCGTAGCTGAACGTCCGGAACCGGGTCCCATGGTCATGGTCGGCCTCGGTTGGGAGATCAAGATCGACGACCGGATCATCTGGCGAACTCGGCTGTCCGGTTGGTCGATCCACTCCGAGCAGCACGCTCACCGGCACGTCGCACTGCACCGCCTCGATCATGCGCACCTTGTCCATGACCGTGTCGATCCAATTCCGCACCCAGTCCACGAGATCAGGTCCGGCGACGTCGACCTTGTTGAGGATCACGAGGTCGGCGAACCCGATCTGGCGAGCCCTCAGCATCAGCAGGTCCGGCGCCTCATCGAGGTTGGTGAATATCTGCTCGGTGTCGACCACGCAGATGACGCCATCGAGCCGCAGCCAATCGGGATTGCGTGACCCTGCGAAAGTCGCCCAGATGCTTGCCGGGTCGGCGACGCCGCTGGCTTCGAGGACAATGTGTTCCGGTGGGTCGACCATCGTGACCAGTTGTTCAACCGAATCGAGCAGATCGTCGCGGATCTCGCAGCAAACGCAGCCATTGGCGAGGCTCATCATGTTGTCGTCGACACCGACAACCAGTTCGGCATCGATGTTCACCGACCCGAAGTCGTTGACCAATACCGCGACCCGACGCCCATGATCGCTGGTTAGCAGCCGATTGAGCAGCGTCGTCTTCCCTGCCCCGAGAAAGCCGGTCAGGATCGTCAGCGGAACGGCTCGATCAAGGCTCGCCTCGTCGGCGACCTTCGCTGACTCAGCCGTCATCCGGCTCGATTCCCCGGGACCGAAGCATCTCGCGCGGGTCGACCGAGAAGCCCTCGTCCGGCCACGACTGCACTATCTCGCGATCGACATCGGGCGGGTAGTACTTGTGCGGGTCGATCTCCATGTCGCGCAGAAACTGCTCCTGCTGTGTCTCCCGCGGCATCTCTGGTCGGGGAAGGTCCATCGATTCGGGGAAGGGTTGTGGCATCAACCACCGCGGATCGAGCGGAGCAATGGCCGCTCCCTCCGGGACCGCTGCTTCTCGTGACCAGATCCGGTCCTTGGTGACATTGACCACCTGGATGTCCGGCCCCCCGAACATGAACAGACCGTCGTAGTTGGAGCGGACCTCAGCGACAGACTCGGCCTCGAGAGCGGAGCCGGCATCCTCGTAGTGGACGATCATCCCCATCCGCGGCTGGACCTTGTCCATCAGGTAGCCGGCCGCGTAGTACATCGTGTGCCATGAGTCGATCGTGTACTTGGTGAGGTCCTCGGGAACACCAAACTTGAGTGACATCAGCCCGGGAGTGTCGATCTGACCCTCGGTGATGAAGACGTCGCAGCCGGCGGCATACTTCTCGGTCTTCTCGTCGGGACGACCATCGCCAGTCCACACCACCGAGAGCCCGGCGTCTTCCCAGTCGAGGCGGTAGGCGGAGGCCCCGTCCTTGACGTGGGAACGCGGCCAGTGCCGTACCACGATGCCGTCGAGGTCGTAGCAGATGCCGTTCTCGTCTTTCCAGTCGAACTCGGTCACGTCCATCTCGTAGCCCTCGGAGATGGTGACGTGCAGGAAATTCTCCTCGTGCCAACGGAGCATCTCGCGCATGTGCTTGGCCATGTGCTTGATTCCCAACTCCGGCGTCGCCCCCGACGGTCCATAGAGGCGCAACGGCTGCCACCGTCCTGCCCAGGCCGTGAACGGGTACATGTACGGCAGATCGGCGTAGTGGTCGCCATGCAGGTGACTGATGAAGATGTCGTTGATGAACATCGGCGGAATCTGCATGGCCAGTGCGTTCTTCACGCTGCCGTTGCCCATGTCGAAGAAGAAGCGTCGGGGCTGGGCCTCGCCGGTGCCGCACTCGACGAGGATGCACGTACCCGCCTGGGTCTTGGTCGGCGGCCAGGGCGTGCTGCCGAGCACCGAGATCCGCATCTCGTGCTTGGGCAGCACCTCGGTACCGGGCGAATAG
>JBPCTP010000067.1:0-6135 GCA_051011615.1 Microthrixaceae bacterium
GTGGAGAAGTCCTCGTTGGACGATGCGATGTCGACGATCGTCCCCGGGTCCTCTTCCTGGGCTCCTGCAGCGGCGCCGAGGCTCAGTGAGAGAGCGACGGCGGAAACTGTGGCAATGAGTGCTTTCCTCATGATGTACTCCAGATCCTTCGTGGGGTTTGTCTGCGAGGGGCTTTCCCGCCGCGTCATGGAGTGCTTCGAATGAGTCGGTCGATTCGGATGCGCGTGTGGCTACCCGGTCACCAGCGGAGCAAGGCGGCCAGGTGGCCGCGCTCGGGTACATCATCGGGATCCACGGCATAGACCGCTCCGCCGTGGACCATTGCCTCTATCGCGACCGCATCGAGGAGATCCCGGTCTCCACTCTGGCGGTCCGCATGCGTTCCTTCATCGGCGTCGACTCCCGCTGAACCCCACAGCCTGACGCCGAGGGCGACCACAAGGGCCTCGATCCGTCCCCCCTCGGCCGCGCGGTGCGCCGCAGCGACATGTGTCTCCGAGGGAGCGGACCCGGCGGCGATCGTTTCGCGAACACGCACGAGGTCGGCGTCGAAGTGCGGCTGCACCAGCGGCCAGGTCGCGCCGTGCAGATCGATGGGGGACAGGCGGTCACAGTTGCCGGTGAGCGCTTCGGGCACGACGTGCTTGTTCTGGGTGATCTCACGGTAGGCCGCGATGTCTCGCTCCACGCCGGCGAGCACCACCGGATCAGGGTTGTCGGCACAGACGTGTGCCACCCCGTGGTCCACTGCCCGAAGGAACCTGCTCAGATCGCTGTGGCGGGTGTCCTTCGCCCCTCCCTGCCCATGGAAGGTGGCGGTGACCCTCCCAGCACCCACCCGATTGGCCGAGTGACTCTGGAGCTGGCGCTCGCGGTCTTCGAACCACAGTGCCTCGGCAAGGCTCTCGGGGATCTCCTCGAGCGCGAGTTCGGATGCGCCGTTCGGATCACCACGAAGCAACCGGACGTGGTTCTGGCTGATGGCGAGGATCCAGTACGACTCGCCCGCGGCGAGTGATCGAATCAGCGGCTTCACATGGAATCGGTCCGAGACCACCACGAGTTCGTCTCCGGCGTCTGCCAGGCGATAGATGTGCACTCCGTCCGGGCCGACGAGCACCGCCAGTCCCCGCTCACCGTGTGCCCAGAAGTCCGAGTCCGACAGCAGTGCCTTGGCCGGTGCGAGGAACTCCTCGGCCTCCTCGCGGCGCAGTCCCAGGTCCACGAGTTCGTCGCGCGCGGATGCGATGAGGTTCTTGAGTCTGATCGGATCCTGCTGAACCTCGGGACCTGCCCGGTGGGTGGGTAGGTACATCGACACACAGTGGGGATGCTGCTGGGTAGCCAGGGAACGAAGTTCGGAGTTGGTGAGCAGGTCGATCAAGCCGGGCCTCCGTAGGTTTGGTTCGCTCACCGTAGCGTTGCGGGAGCGCGTCGAGGCGGCCTTGTGGAACTCGCGTTCTCAGGAGCCGAGGAGAGCGGGTACGACGAAGTCGTCGATCAGCCTGGGCTCCTCCGCGGGGTCGGGCTCGGGCATCGTCAGCAACGACAGGACCAGGCGAAGCACCCAACGGGCGCGCCGCGCCAGATCTTCTGTGTCGAGCGAGTGCGTGACCGAGCCGGCGAAGGCGGCGGCGATCGCATCGAGTACCTCGGAATCAGCGCTGATCTCGGTTGCGAGGCCGGCATCGGTCGCAGAGAACCATGCGAGCAGCCGCGGGTCACTGCGCACCTCCTCCAGCGTTGCCTGGAACGCTGCACGGATTCGCTGCGCGGGGTCTGACAGCGATGCCGTGCGTTCGCCCACCCGTGCCGAGAGCCTGATGGCCTCACGATGGACGAACGCGATCTCCAGTTGCCGTCGATCCGAGAAGTGGTTGTACAGCGTTGCCCGGGAGCATCCGGCAGCCGTCGCCACCTGAGCCATTGTGGTGGAGGAGACGCCGTTCGAGGTGAAGAGACCTGCCGCGGCGTCGAGGATCCTGTCAGTGGCCAAGGTCGATCGATCGCCTGCCAGCCAATTCCGTCCTCCGTGTTCAGTCCTGGAAGTGCCGGTCTCGCTCATGGGTGTGCCCCAGTGCCCAAAGGTTGTACGTCAGTGCCCGCCTGCGGAGAAGGGCAGCGTGGAGTATCGGCGCACATAGTTTCCGGGCGCGAACTCCCCGGCTGCGGCATCCACCTCGAAGTCCGGACACTGCCGCAGCAGTTCCTCTATCGCCACGCGGGCCTGGAGGCGGGCCGCAGCTGCGCCCAGGCAGTGGTGCGCTCCGTATCCGAACGTGAGGATTCGGTCGATCTTCCGCAGCAGGTCCAGTTGTTCGGCGTCCGGACCGAACTGCTCCACATCCCGGTTGGCCGAGGAATACAGCAGCAGAACCTTCGAGCCGGCAGGAATCACCTGACCACGGATGATCACCTCGGTCGTCGCTGTGCGTGCCAAGCCCTGCACGGGCGAGGTGAGTCGAAGGAATTCCTCCACCGCGTTGGCGATCGGAGCATCGCCCCCCAGCAGCAACTGACGCTGGTCGCGACGGTCGGTGAGCAGCTCGGCCGCCCCACCCAGAAGGCCGGTGGTGGTGTCGTTGCCACCCGCCACCATCGTGAACGCGAAGCCGAGGATGGAGAGCAACTCCACTGCGTCGGTGCCGCTGTCGGGGTCATCCATCACTGCAACCAGGTCGGACACCACGTCATCACCGGGTTCCACCCGGCGTCGCTCGATCAGCTCCGAGAAGTACGCGGCCAGCTCCGCCACGGCCTCCACCGCCCCCAGTGGATCACCGGTGGAGTTGGCGCCAACGATCTCCTCGGTCCAGTGGTCGAAGCGGTCGCGGTCGGCTTCGGGCACCCCGAGGTAGAGGCCCACGACGTAACTCGGGAGGGGTTTGGCCAGCTCGGTGACCAGGTCTGCGGATCCCGCTTCACGCAGGTGGTCAACCCGTGCCGATACGAAATCGCGCACGAGTGGCTCGATGGTCTCGACGCGCCTGGGTACGAAACCCCGGGCCACCATGCGTCGAAACGCAGTGTGGTCCGGGGGATCGAGCATGACCATGGGTGCGAAGTCCATACCCAGCGCCTCCATCTCGCCATAGTTGGTGGTGAGCCCCTGTGCCGAGGAGAAGGTTGCTGTGTCACGGGCCGCGTCGAAGACATCGTCGAAACGACTGAGGACCCAATAGTCACCGTCGGCGACATGGTGGACCGGATCGTGTTCCCGCAGCTCGCGATACAGGGGAAACGGATCACGCCAGGTCTCGCCACTCCGCAACGAGAAACCAGGGCTGGACATATACGACGACATGTACAGAGTCTTGTACAACAATATCTAGATGTCCAATAGCCGACCCAGCCCCGTCGACGGATCTCCGGCTGGACCGGCGCGACATCGTTGCCCTAGGTTGGTTCACGCCTTGGCGGATGCGGGGCACTGCGGCGGGACCGCAGCTGGGGAATGGCGGTGGACTATGTCCAGGCGAATCGTTGGCGTACTGGTGGCGGCTGTGTCCGCATTGGCCCTATCGGCGGCAGGCTGCACGCAGCCATCCTCCGGAGGCGCCCCGGTGGACTGCACGAACATCGTGCCCGGTGCGGTTCTGACCAACTGCGACATCTTCGGGGCCGATCTGGCCTTCGGAGACCTGTCCGGCACTGACCTGCGTGGAGCGGTCATCGCATTCGGCGACCTGAGCCACTCCGACCTGTCGGATGCCGACTTGCGGGGAGCGAACCTGGAGTGGGTGAACGCCGCCAACGCCAACTTCACCAACGCACTTCTGAATGGTTCGACACTCGAACTCGCGGACCTGTCCGGTGCGGACCTCACCGGTGCGGACCTCACGGGCGCGAACCTCACTGGAACGATCTGGTCACAGACCACATGCCCGGATGGCTCGATCAGCGATACCGAGTGCCCGCCGACCGCCTGAGGTCACAGGTTCAACCGGTCCGCTCGAAGAGGTAGGCAAAGGCGGACCGCGTGAATCCGCCGCCCTGCCCTGCGTTCAGGATCTCTTCGCGCGTGCGCGAAATCCCCTCGGCAACGAGCCACTCGGCCGGGTTGTCGAAGTCGAGCAGGTAGCTATCTGCTTGGGTGCTGACGGCACCGCGAAGCGCGTAGCGGTCATCGAGTGAGGCGAGTGACGCATCGCCGTGGCTGTCGTTGGCCAGAAGGAAGCCGCCGATGCACAGGTATTGGGTGCATTCGGCAGAGATCGGTCCTGCGTAGAGCGAAACGAGCAGATCAAAGGCCTCGTGCTGCAGATCGAGATCTGATGCGTAGTCCTGGGCGAGGAACGACCACACGGCGCGGTTGGGGTCGCGACGATGGGCCGCAATGAGTTCATCGACCCCCGAACGGTCCGAGAAGAACCTCTTGGCCCTCCGATCCGTGTCGACGTAGGTGACGTCGTCGAACACCATCGATGCAGCCACATCCGCCCAGGAACCCGGGTACAGCACCCGGGTCGCGTCCAGACCTCCGCCGACTGCCGCGAACAGTCGCCGACGGTTGCCCTCGTGCTTGTCCTGCTGTTGCCAGATCTTTCTCGTGAAGTCGAGCATCGTCAGGCGCGGGGAACCAGCGCGAGCTGGCGGGACTGGGCGACGAGTTTCCCCTCGCTGTCCCAGACGAGACCGTCCTCCTCCAGGAATCCCGAGGAGACGACGCGAGTCGTGAACTCACACGCCAGCCATCCCGGCGCGGGTCGGCAGCGCACGTGAGCAGTGAACTCGAGGGTCGGCACCCAGGCCAGCGGAAGGTTCGAGTTGAACACCGTTGGCGGAAATGCGTCGAGTACGCACAGCAAGCCCACCGTGTCGATGGGGGAGCCGTCGGGAAACCCGAACCAACCCCGCACACGGGCCCTACCGCTGGGTCGACCTTCCCGGAACCCGGCGTCGTCGGGGTGCAGGCGGAGATCCACCTGGTGCATGAAGTTGGGCTTCTCCTCGCCGGGGGACCCATCTGCCGATGACCGCGGTGGGGACGGAGCACCGATGCAATCCTGTACGGCCGGCAGTTCGGGCGGCTCGGCATCGATCTGGAGCGGACCCGTTGCTTCGGACAGGTCCGAAAAGGAGCCCAGCGCCGTGAGCAGCACCTTGCCGTCGGCATCGAGGAGCCGGCTCGACGCGACGGAGAAGCGGCGCCCTTCGCGCTGGACGTCCAACTCCACCGTGGTCGGTCCGGGAGTACCCGGTGCGAGGAAGTGGGCGGTGACGCTCACGGGGTCTGGACGATCGAGTTCGGCGATGGAGGCCCTCGCGACGGACGCCAGCAGGTAGCCGCCGTTGGCGTTGCCGAGAATGTCCCAGCCGTCGGCCACCTGGCTTGAATAGGTGGCCCGCCGCAGGGTGCTCGAAGGTTCTCCGGCGGTGCGGGAGACGGCGGTAGCGCGGTCAAAACCGAGTTGGTCTTCGGGCACGCCGCAGAGGCTAACGGGTACGGTGCCGCCACAGACATCCGGCCGGACACACCCAGGAGACCCTCATGATCAAGGAATTCCGCGACTTCATCAGCAGGGGCAACGTCGTCGATCTGGCGGTTGCCGTGGTCGTCGGGGCCGCCTTCGGCGCAGTGGTGGCGTCGTTCACTGACGACGTACTCATGCCGATCGTCGCCGCGATCATCGGCCAGCCCGACTTCAGCTCGTTGACGTTTGCTATCGGCGACTCCGAGATCTTCTACGGCAGCTTTCTCACGGTCCTCGTGAACTTCGTGATAATCGCCTTTGCCGTGTTCCTGGTGGTCAAGGGCATCAACTCCATGCAGCAGCGCTTTGCCGGCGACGCCGACGACGAGGATGAGGGACCCTCCGAGGTCGAGCTCCTGACCCAGATCCGCGATTCGCTGAATCGCAACTGAATCCACAGACAACAAGGGCCACCAGCTGAGACGAGGCTTCGCCAGGCTCAGTGGGCTGGGTGCTGTTGACCGTTGCCCCGGTATCATCAGCCGGTGGGATCGACACACAAACGCGCTCGTCTGGTAGCCGCGTGCGCCGTCGCGGTCGTGGTCGGTTCCTCGGTCGCGCCGGCTGCAGCCCAGGTGGGCCCCGATCCGGTGACCACCAGCACGACCACCACGGCTCCGCCGCCAGCAACGACAACGACTCTGCCGGGTGCGCCGGAGGC
>JBPCTP010000068.1:0-3333 GCA_051011615.1 Microthrixaceae bacterium
GCCTTGAAGTACTCCCAGGTCCCCTTCAGCGCTTCCGCGTTCAGTGCTTCGCCGTTGTGAAACGTGACATCGGGTCGCAGTGCGACCGCCCACTCGGTCCAGTCGTCGTTCGGCGTGAACGACTCGGCGAGGTGGGGGTGGAGGTTGCCTTCCTCGTCGAAGATCGTGAGCGTGTCGAAGATGGACTTCGCCACCTTGAGGCTCCACGGTGCCCATTGACCGGCACCCGGGTCCCAGCCGTCGGTCTCGGTGGACAGCGCATAGACGAGCTTTCCGCCGTAGACAGGGTCGCCGTCGACCTCCTGGACGGGCAGATCGGAGGTGTCGTCGACGTCTGTGCCACCCGTGTCGGCCGTGTCGCCGGTCCCGCCGCAGGCGGTGACGACGAGGACCAGCGCCAGCCCTACCGCGATTCCGACTTTCGACATCGTCGAGCGATCGCGTCGTGTGCTGACGTGGTTCGGCGTCATGGCGTGGTCCCCCGATTGGTTCCGCCCGAAGATTGCGTACCGCCTGTGGTGCGGTCGCCGTCCGTCTGAAGTTACCAGTCGGTACTCCCGCGATGTAGTCGACCGGCTACACCACCGCCAGGTGGCTCGAACTGGCGCCCGATCATCGCCATCTGAGAATCTGACACCTCATCAGAAGCGCTGCGGGACGTCCGCGCGCCCGAGTTCTCACCGCAACACCTGAACGGAGTTCCACCATGGGTCTGCTCGACGGCAAGGTCGCCATCGTCACGGGTGCGGGTCACGGCATCGGTCGTGGACACGCTCTCGAACTCGCCAAGGAGGGCGCCGAGGTCGTCGTCAACGACCTCGGCTCGTCACTCGAGGGCGAGGGTGCGGGTCGCGACGCCGATCTCACCGTCGACATCATCAAGGAGCGCGGCGGAGAGGCCACCGCCAACTACGAGGACGTCGCCGACTTCGAGGGTGCCGGCCGCATGGTTCAGCAGGCCATCGATGACTTCGGCCGTCTCGACATCTTGGTGAACAACGCCGGCATCGCCCGCGACGCCACCATCTGGGGCATGACCGAGGCCGACTGGGACTCGGTCATTCGCGTGCACATGAAGGGCACGTTCGCGCCGACCCATCACGCAGTGAGCCACTGGCGGGCCCAGCGCAAGGCGGGTGAGGACGTGTCGGGTGGCCGCATCATCAACACGACCTCCGGTGCAGGCCTCGTCGGCAACTTCGGGCAGGCCAACTACACCGCAGCCAAGGCGGGTATCGCCGCCTTCACCATGACCGTGAGCCTCGAAGTCTTCTCGATGGGCGTCACCTGCAACGCCATCGGCCCGGCCGGTGCGACCCGCATGGCGGCCTCGATCCCTGGCGCCGGCATCGAGGCCAAGGAGCCCGACGACTTCGACGACTTCGATCCGATGGACCCGTCCAACGCGTCGCCCGTCGTCGCCTGGCTCGCCAGCGAGCAGGCAGCGCATGTCACCGGCCAGGTCATCCGTGCGGTGAAGGACGACATCATTCACATGGTCCCGTGGCAGGACGGCAACTCGGTCAACGCCGGCGGCAAGCGCTGGGAGCCGGCCAAGCTCACCCCGGTCATGAACGCCGACATCTTCGGCTGCCGCGCGCCGGGACTGCGCTACTGAGAGTCGTCGGGCGGCTCGGCCGCCAGCGCTAGGGCTGGATCCAGACCTGCGGCAGGAAGTGCACACTGTTCTGGAACGCCATCACGTGGTCCTCGTTCCCCGTCATGTTCAATACGTCGACGATCTCGCTTTCGGCCACCACGATCGTCTTATGTGGCTCAGCCAGGCATACGGGAGATCGCTGGCCAGCTGTTCCCGCACGGTGCTGACGACTCGGAGCGTTCGTCGAAGTCGTCGGTCATGCGGCCGGCCGTCAGTGCATCGGATGTCACCGAGTTCTCGTTGCGGACGAAGTTGAGAGAGACGACACCGGGATCATTGACGTAGGCCTCGTGCCACCAGACCGCTTCCTGCGCGGGCGAGGGTCTTCGAACTGTCGCGGGAGCACACTCTCGTATCGTCCAGTCACGGTGTCGATGATGGGCGACGCGGTCTCCTTGGCGCCGATCTCGACATCGACGCGCGCGTCCTGCCACATCTGTGCGATCAACTGCACCTGCTCGGCCTGGCTCACCGAGCCACTCGAGCCGAGCATCACGGTGATCTCACCTTCGGTCGCCTCGATTTCGGTGATCAACGCCTTCGCTGCTTCTGGGTCGTAGCTCGGGTAGTCAGTCGGCGCGAACCACCGCGATGACTCTCTGTAGGGCCCGACGGCGGCTTCACGAGCGGGTGTCATGACTTCGTTGAACGTTCGCAAGTCGGTGGCCATCACCAGCGCCCGCCGC
Organism: Microthrixaceae bacterium; assembly: GCA_051011615.1. Taxonomy (GTDB): domain Bacteria; phylum Actinomycetota; class Acidimicrobiia; order Acidimicrobiales; family Microtrichaceae; genus JBPCTP01. The sequence goes on from JBPCTP010000068.1 coordinate 2,347, forward strand.
AGGTCCGGGTTGTCGAAGAAGGCGAGATCGAGATCGCCCGCCTCCAGCGAAGCTCGTCTCGACCTGGGATCGGCGATCGGGCGGAACTCGATCTCATTCAGGTACGGCAGACCCTCTTGCCGGTAGTCGGGGTGCTTGATGACCGTGCGGTGGCTGTCGATGACCCACTAGCCGAGCGTGGAAGGACCCGCGCGAATTGGGTTCCGAGCGCGGTTTGGGCCGTCCTGGGTGAGCGACTCCGGCGCCATCACCACGCCGAGCTGTGTGGCCCACGCTTCGGGCAAGGTTGCATACGGCTCCCGGTACGTGGCCTTGACCTCGAATTCGGAGATGACCTCGAACTCACCCTTGGTAGGGTCGAAAACCGGCCCCGTCAACGGGGACTTCGTGAGGTGGTCCCAGTTGGCCTTGAGCGCCTCAGCGTCGAGCGCCTCGCCGTTGTGGAAGGTGACGTCGGGTCGGAGCTTCACGACCCACTCAGTCATGTCGTCGTTCGGGCTCAGTGGCTCTGCCAGGCACGGCCGGACCTCGCCGTTCTAGTCGAAGACGGTCAGCGTGTCGAAGATCGCGCGGGCGGCGATGAAGCTCCACGGCGCTCCGGTGCCTCCCGCTGGGTCCCGACCGTTCGACTCACCGGCCAGGCCATACACCAGCTTGCCTCCCTGCACGGGGTCGGTAGTGGTCTCCTGCTCGGGTAGGGCGGCTGCGTCCGGCTCGCCGTCCGAGTTGCTGCTGCCGCAGCTGGCGGCAATCAGGGTCGCCACGAGCGCCAGAATCGGAATGAGTGACGGACAGCGCCGTGAGGGTCCGTCGTGCTGCTTCCTACTCTGACCTGACATGGATTCCGCCTGGCCTGCGTGATCTCTGCTGTGGACTTTGCGGTTGATCCCTCTGTTGGCCCGCGGGCGCAACTCATCAGGTCCGGCAGCCGATCGGAGCTGACCCGCTCGAACTCGAGGCGAACGGCCTACCCGGGTGCATTCAGCC
>JBPCTP010000069.1:0-3154 GCA_051011615.1 Microthrixaceae bacterium
CTGACAGTCTCCCCCGACCGACGATGACCGGCGAGGGCCGAAAGCCCCAGACCCGCGCACCAACCCGCCGAATCCCTCCTGTGCCGTTCGGGGCACTCGATATCGGCCCTTACCGAGCGCCAGATAATCGCGCTGGCGACCCGTCAGGTGAGCACGGTCGGTGATCGCGTTATGAGGTGCGTCGTAGCTCGACCTGGCCGCACTACTTCGCCGGATATCGCGCAGCCGCCGCAGTGGGTGGTTCCTCGGCGTGGGTCGGTGGGGTCAGTTCCCGAGCTTGCGATCGACGAGGCGCTTCATGTGGGCGTCCCAGTCCATGTCGACCGTCGCACCTGTGATGCCGCGCAACCTGGGAGTGTTGGGCATCGCGCCCAACGCGAGCGGGACGTCGAGCCTGAGCGCCCGGCTTCGGGGGATGAAGCACTGGGTGTCGTCGCATGCCTGGTAGCGAACGGTCACGTCGACCCCGATCGACTCGGTGCCCGCGATGATCGCCTTGCCGATCGTGCTGTCGGCCCACATGTCGGTGACGAAGTCGACGGTGCCGTCCCAGACGTGCAGCGGTTCGGCCACTCCTGGCAGTACGAGCTCGTGGGTGGGAGGAGTCTTGACTGCGCCGTGTCGAAAGCCGTCCGGGCCGTCGATGGTGATCGTCGTCGCGACCATGCCAGTCGGCACCGGCTCGTCATAGATGTGGAGGCCTGCGGGCATCTCGACGCGGACCACGAGCCGACGGCGAGGTCCGGCGCGCAGCACGCCGCCTCCACCGCGGAGGAATGCCGTCACGGAGATCCCGTCGTCTTCGGAGATCGCTGCGATCGGCTCGCTGGCTCCTGGGGTGACCCGTCCTGCATAGCTGTCGAGGATGGCCTCGATCCCGTCGCGGTGCGCGAAGTGGCGATTGAAGAGCTTGTCGACGATGACGCCGCCCTCGTCGAGGAGGAAGAACCCAGGGAACGGGATGCCGTGGAACGGCACATCGTCGGGTTGCACGATCGTGTTCAACACGTCATAGCGCCCGATGACCTCGGAGTCGACGTCGAACAGCATCGTGAACTCGACGCCGGTCGTGTTCCCGTAGTCGCGGAGAGCTTCGGTGTCGTCATAGCTGATCGCGTAGAGCTTGATGCCCTCAGCGGCGAGGTCTGACATACCGTGGTGCAGCTCGACCAGCTGCGTGAGGCACGGTGGTCACCACACGGCCGATCGGTAGAACAGCAGCGCGGCCCTGCATCCGCCCCGGTCGGCGTGGAACGAGATTGTCTCGCCTCGATGGTTCGGCAGCTCAAAGTCGGGCGCAGGCAGCCCGATCGGCAGGCCGGGTTCGAAGTCGCCGGTCGGGATCATCCGCTGAGTGCTGGTCACCGGGAGAGGACCGGTGAAGCCGTAATCGTCGGTGAACTTCTCATCACTCACAGAGCCCGACACTAACGACACTGCGGCTACCGCCAGAGCCAGAGGCACAACGCTCTCAACCGATACCGGCCCATGCCGTTCCGTCAAACCCGAGCGCACCAGTTCGGCCCATATCGGGTGCTCGATATCAGCGTCGGCGGTCACCCGCCGAGAACGCTCGGTGATCGCGTTATGAGCTGCGTGTGGGCCCGGCCTGGCCCCTGGCGGCACTCGGCCGGCGTTCACCGCCAACGCAACCGGTTCCGATCACAACAACGCCGTAGCCGTCTACTAGCCCTGGCACACCAGTCCGCCCTGTGCTGGCTCCGAGGTGACCGTCTCAATATGCCGACACTTGGCCGAAGCCGGTTCCGTCGCCGGGAGCGCCGATCATGGTCACGTGTGCTCGACGAGCAGGCACGAATGTGCGCGGAGCCAGTGTCGCCGGTCGCTCCTCCTTGATCTGCCCGGTGTCGGTGTCGACCCGGGCAGGTCAGGACGCGCTGACCGTGATCACCGGGCAGGGGGCGTGGCGCACGACATAGTCCGACACCGACCCCAGCAGCGCCCGCTTGATGCCACCCAATCCGTGGGTTCCGATCACGATGCCGGCTACCCCTCGCTCCGTGGCGGCTCGGCAGATCTCTTCGCCCGGATCGCCGGCGAGCACTTGGGTGTGCAGGTCGAGGCCCTCGATCTGCTCGGCGATGACTGTGGCGGCATGACCGAGCACGTCGGTCGCCTCGTGCTGTCGGATGTCGATCAGCTCGGTGAGCTGTGCAGGGGTCATCAGGGGGCCGGCGTGGCCCGATCCGATCACCACACCTGGATCGGCTGCGGGAACCACGGTGACCAAGAGTGCGCTCGGTGGCATCGCTGCGACTCGGAGCCCGGCGACGAGCGCCTCGGTTGCATGCTCCGAGCCGTCGGTTGCCAGCAGGAGCGTTCCGGGCGGTGCCGTCTCTTCCACGGTGGACACACTACGACAGACCCGGGGGCGGGTGTGACGGCCCTCTGCAGGACCTAATCCGTGGTTCTCGATCACTGGTCCGACTACATCGAGTGCATCCACGCCTACCAGCAAGACGGTGGCCTGTTCCTGGCCTGCACCGAGTGTTCAGAGCTGATGTTGCTCCCACCGTCAGCGGCCGATGCTCCGTGTGCTCTACGCCCAGGTTGCACCGGCACCCACTCCCAGCATCCACCGATCACGTTCACGAACCCAGCACGAAGGGAAACAAACCAATGACCAACACCGCCTCCACACCGCACCACATGCCCGACCCGCCAGACACCTGGGACGTGTTGACCACACAGGACGCCTACGGCCTCGGACTCACCATCGCCCGCCTGCCCGCCGATCACCCCTGGCAACTGTGGCTCGACCAGCTCGAAGACGTCGTTGATAGCTACGACGACCGCTAGACGGACAGGCGGACGGCCGGGCCGCGCTGGAAGCCGTAGCGACAACCGGGGCCGTGTTCACCGTGGCACGGCCCCGGTTCACCGTCGTGAGGTGGCCGGGGCCGAAGCACCTATTCGCCTGCAAGCGGTTCAAGCATCAGATACGCAAGGCGGGTATTGAACTCTGCCAAGGCAGCAAGCTCCGCGACGCTGCCGACCTCGGCTTGCACATAGCGACCCCAGGCCTCGGTCAGCGCTCCGTCGTTGATCTCGGAGAGGGCACCTTGCCCTCTCAGCCACACACGATCCGTGTCGACCCACTCGACCCAGGTTCCGGTCTCGCCCAGTTCCGCCA
>JBPCTP010000070.1:0-3861 GCA_051011615.1 Microthrixaceae bacterium
GGTGGGAGTGGCTGACGTTCATCCCGAACGAGGGTTTCTTGTCGCAGATCTCACAAACCGAAGCCATGGCAGGTATTCCTTACACGTATCCGCCGGCTGGGCCGCACGGACTGGGTCTTTGGGAGCCACCAGATCCATCTCGGATCGATCATGGCCGGATCAAGATGGTAGCGGGCACGCGCCTGTGCCCCCAAGTGCCCCATCCGGTGAAGATCCGCAGTGCAGATGTCGGGGGTACCGGTACGATGTTGCAATGGCCGAACCGATCGAGTCTCTTTCAGCCTCGGGTTGGCACGATGCGCTCGCCGATGCCTCCAGAGTCCTGGCCGATCACGCCTCTGCACTCGACGAGATGGATGGCCACGGAGTGGGCACCGACCTGGCCGCGACTCTTTCTGCCGCGGTGTCGGCGGTCGATCAGGCGACCGACTTCGCATCACTGTCAACAGCGTTGGCCCGCGGTGCCAGCGAGAGCGCCAACACTGCTGCGGGGCGGCACCTGGCCACTGTGCTGGCAGGCATGGGTGACTCACTCACCAATGCCGATTCCCTCGACGGCGAGCGATTCGCGATTGCCCTCGAAGGCGCTGCCGAGAAGCTCGCGCAGTCACACGACGGTCGCCGACCCGGCCGGTTCGCGGCAGTGGTTTCCGAAGCCGCAGACGCCGCACTTGCTGTTTGCGACCGCGGCGCGCCGCTGCCGGATGTGGTGATAGCCGCGGCATCGGGAGGCATCGAGGAACTCGAGCGAGGCCCCGAGACCGACCCGGTCCTCGCAGAGCGCGGCACCGTGGATCCGGCCGGTGCCGGGATGCTGTTGGTGCTCGACGCCTTGGCGAGCATCGCAGCGGGCGAGCCACTACCCGAGCGGCCCGTGGTTCGCAGCGAGCGAAGCGCCGAAGTGGCTGCCGAGGTGCTGCGCTACGAGGTGAGCTGCAGAGTGATTCCTGATGTCGGAGGCGTGGAACTCGCTGCCTCGCTGGAGGACGTACTGCGCGAACTCGGCGAACTCGTGCAGTGGGACACCGCTGGCGATTCTTGTTCTCTCGCGGTACACACGCCGCTGCCGGGCGCAGCTGTGGAGGCGATCGTCGAGCTGGGCCGTCCACGCGAGATGCGTATTGCGCTGTTCGTCGGCGGCGACGGTACGGGCCCGATCCGGGGTTCCAGCGCTGAGCCGAGTGCGTTGGCGGGCGTCCTGGGGTGAGTCCGCAGCGGGGCGAGGCCGGCCCCATAACGCTTGCCGAACTGGACTCAATGGGAGTTGACCGCCTGGCCCGCGTCGGGCCGAAGAAGCTCGATGGGCTTCACCAAATGGGCATCGAGACACTGCTGGACCTGCTCTTCCACTATCCGCGTCGCTACGTGGACCGCACGCGCGAGGCGCGAATCACGGACCTGGCCGAGGGCGAGGAAGCCCTTGTGATCGGAGCGGTGCGCAAGGCCGATACCCGGCGGACCCGGCGCGGCAAGACAATGACCACCGTGGACGTGCACGACGGCAGCGGCACTCTGCGATGCACGTTCTTCAACCAGCCCTGGCGGGCACGTCAGCTGGATCCTGATGCCGTACGTGGCGATGTGGCGCTGTTCGGCAAGGTCGATGTGTTCCGTGGGCGTCGCCAGATGACCAATCCGGTCGTCGACCTGGTCGGCGACCGCACCGGGCGGATCGTGCCCATCTACCCACAGTCGGAGAAAGCCCGGCTCAACAGTTGGGAGTTGGGGGCGTGGGTAACCCAGGTGCTCCAGCGATGCCAAGCCCGCGGCCTCGCGGATCCGGTACCCGAGGAGATTCTCGATGGCCTCGACCTGATGGAGCGCGCCGCGGCGTTGCGGTCGATCCACGATCCGCAGTCGATGGCCGAGGCAATGGCAGCTCGCCATCGTCTCGTTTTCGATGAGCTCCTTCGCATCCAGTTGTCTCTGGTGCGCACCAAACGCGAGGTCGAGGCGACCGCGAAGGGAATAGCCCACGATGCCGGCGACACCGACGGCGTGGCGCCCGGGTTGGTCGCACGATTCGTGGAGGACCTGCCCCATTCGCTCACCGGTGCCCAGTTGCGTGCGATCGCAGAGATCCGGGCCGACCTTGCCGGCGGCGTGCCGATGCATCGGCTGCTGCAGGGAGACGTTGGTTCCGGAAAGACCGTCGTGGCCCTGGCAGCGATGCTCGTGGCCAATCAGGGAGGCCACCAAGCGGCACTCATGGCTCCGACCGAGGTGCTGGCAGAACAGCACGCAGCTGCGTTGGGCGAGATGCTCGCCGGCGTGCAGCGCGAATCGGACGACAACCTCTTCGGCCAGGCGCCCTTGTCGGTGGCTCTGCTCACCAACCGCACACCTGCCGCTGAGCGGCGCAGGATCGCGGCCGGGCTTGCCGACGGATCCATCGATCTGGTGGTCGGCACGCATGCGCTCATCGCCGGCTCGGTCGAGTTCCGCTCATTGGGCGTGGTGGTGATCGATGAGCAGCACCGATTCGGGGTCGAGCAACGAGCCGCGCTGCGCAGCGCGAATGCCGATGGCACCGTTCCCGATGTGTTGGTGATGACTGCGACGCCGATTCCTAGGACCGCGGCGATGACCGTCTACGGAGACCTGGATGTGACCGTGCTCGACGAAATGCCGCCGGGGCGCCAGCCGATCCTGACCCGGGTTGCCCACAGCGACGAGGAGGTCGCCTCCACCTGGGACCTCGTGCGGGCCCAGGTTGCCGAAGGCCATCGCGCTTATGTGGTGTGTCCGCTGATCGAGGGTTCGGAGCGGGTCGAGGCTGCCTCGGCCGAACAGGTTCACGAGGATCTGGCCACAGGCGAGTTGGCGGAGCTTTCGGTGGGTCTGTTGCACGGAAAGATGCGCTCCGACGACAAGAACTCCGTGATGGAGGGATTTCGGTCGGGTGAGCTCGGGGTGATCGTCGCCACGACGGTCATCGAGGTGGGCGTGGACGTCCCAGAGGCAACCGTGATGGTCGTCCTCGACGCCGACAGATTCGGAATTGCGCAGCTCCACCAGCTGCGGGGTCGCGTCGGCCGGGGTGGGCACCCCAGTCATTGCGTGTTGGTTGCCCAGGGAGAACTCACCAGGGAAGCCGACGAGCGGCTCGCTGCGATGGTTCGCACGACCGACGGTTTCGAGCTCGCCGAGGTGGATCTTGAACTCCGGGGTGAGGGCACGGTGATGGGGGAGCGACAGAAGGGGCGCAGCGACCTCAAGCTGGCATCCCTGCGCCGAGACCGCGAATGGGTGGAGCGGGCCCGTACCGCTGCCTTCGAGTTGGTGGGTGACGGCACCGGTCTGGGCGCTCACCCACTGCTCGAAGAAGAGATCGACGTGCTCCTCGCCGAGGAGGACGAGGAATTCCTCACCAAGTCCTAGGGCAACTCAGCGGGCTCGGCCAGCTCAGGTCAGCCCTGCCCAGCTCAGCGCAGCGGGTTCAACTCGCTGCTTCAGCGAAGTACGCATCGTGTGCCCGTGTAGATACTCGGCATGCACTTGTTGCAGTGCACACAGAGACCTTCCTCGGCTTCACCGGCTTCGAACTTCGACAGCAGGTGAGGGTCGCGGAGCAGCGCTCGGCCGATTGCGACCATCTCGAATCCCTCACGGACCGCGCTGTCGATCGTGTCCGCCCGGTTGATGCCCCCCAGCAGGATGAGCGGCATGTCCAGCGCTTCGCGGAACTGACGAGCCATCGGCAGCATGTAGGCCTCTTCGAAGGGGTACTCCTTGAGGAACAGGCCCCCGGCGAGCTTGAAGCCGGGCCGGACCGGCTTCGGCATGGCAATTGACATCTCGTCGAGGGGTACGTCCCCGCGGAACAGGTACATCGGGTTCTGCAGGCTGCTTCCGCATGTG
>JBPCTP010000071.1:0-2927 GCA_051011615.1 Microthrixaceae bacterium
GGCACACCATCGTGCAGTTGCCACAGGACAGGCACCGCTGAGCGATGTCGTCCCAACGCTCCGAGCCGAGGGTCATGGTAAGACGCTCTGCCAACTGCTCGGTGTCGAGGCGCCGGCCCATCCGCTCCACCGACTCCGCGAGTGCCTCCCGTGCCCACTGCTCGTGTGATGCATCCGTCTTCGAGGTGTTGAGGGCATCGAGCATCTCGGCTCCTCGCTGTGAGCAGTGGGTGACCAGGTACTCCGGTGCTCCATCAACGTCGCCGGATCGCTCCCAGAGGACTATGTCCACCCCATCCGTTTGGCCATCGGCCTCGGCGCCCGGGATCGCCGGCCCGGTTCCCATCGATGCACAGAAGCAGGTACCACCCGGATCGGTGCAGTTGACCACCACGACGAAGGGACGGTCGGCGCCAGGGTCACCGAGCACATTGTTCAGGGTGGTCGCCGCTGCCACGTCACAGGGTCGCAGACCGATCAGAGCGCGGGGCTTGTCCGCCGTCGCCTGCGGCGGTACGTGCGGATGAACGCCGTCGCCGTCGACTGACGCCGTGAACAGCAACTTCTCGCTCGGGTGCTGCGTCGCCTTGGCGGAGTCAGGTCCCACGGCCCAGGCGAAGCGGCGACCGTCCCCGTCGAGCAGTGGCGCGATCGTGCACCGCCCGGGTGCCTGAGCCAGCGTGACACCAGTGGCCAGGTCGTCGGCTCCCTCGATGGTGTCCAGCACGATCGAGAAATCCCTGACCCTCGGGCCGATGGCATCGAAGTGGCGGGAGATCTCATCGACCAGGGCGCAGAAGGCTCGGTCATCGAGCAACAGGGTCGGCGACGCAGGCTCCACCACGCTTCCCAACCTAGGCGCAAAAGATACTTCGCATGGCAACAGCTGCCGGAACGTGGGTTCGGGGCACAAGGCGGTACGGTTCCGGGCCATGACCGATGAGGAGCCGGAAGCTGTGAGGCAACGTGCTGGTTTGCGGGATGCCGAGAGCCAGGGAACTGAGAGCCAGGGAACTGAGAAGCTGGGCGCAGACTGGTGGGCACCTCGCTGGAAGGGCCAGCCCGGGCGCCTCGAGGTCTGGTACGCAACCGCCACGGATGCTGAGACGGGAACTGGTCTCTGGGTACACGGCGAAACCGTCGCCCGCACCGGCGAGGCCACTGCTGGCCCATCCGGTGTCGACTCGTCCGATGCCAGCTCATCGGAGACCGGCGCGTCCGAGGGAGCCGCACCCCGGGACGCTGCAGTTGTTTCCCACGGCTGGGTCGCATTGTTCCCGGCCGATGGCGAACCGGTCTGGCAGCGCACCGCAATGCACGACGGTGCAACCACGGCCGGCGCGGACGACCCACATCCGGGCTTCTGTGCCGAGGACCTGACCATCGACGCCACCGGGAGTCGCGGCCAGACTGGTGACCTCTCCTGGGATCTGTCGTGGGATGCCTCCGGCCAGCGGGGCCTCGCCACCTTCCCGAAGTGGGCCTGGGAGCGCGAGTTGCTACCGGGGGCCCAGGTACTCCCCGCTCCGTCGCTGGAGGTTTCGGGCACTGTGAGCCATGGCATCACCGACTTCAGCATCAACGGCCATGGCCAGGTGGCGCGCATCTACGGCCACGGCAGTGCGGAACGTTGGGGCTGGCTGCACGCGGATCTCGGCGATGGCAACGTCATCGAGTTGGTGACGGCGGTGTCACGTCGAAAAGGCCTTTCCAGGCTTAAGGCGATCACCTTCCTTCGCATGCGTGTCGACGGTCTCGACTGGCCCTCGACGCGGATCGCATCGTGGGGGCTCCGCGCGAATCTCGGCCTGCCCGAGTGGTCGGTCAAGGGCCGCACCCAGGGTGTAGAGGTGTCGATCGAGGTCACCCAGCCGAACGATCGCAACGTCACGATCGACTACACCGATCCCGACGGCGCCACTGCGACCTGCACCAACACCGAACGCGCGGATCTCAAGGTCCACCTTCGCACGCAGTCCGGCGTCGAGCGTCGCTGGGACATCGAAGGCACTGCGCACGCCGAGATCGGCCGCAGGCCATAGGCCACCTGCAGTCCAGATCCGTGCTTTGTGATCTGGATCTGCCGCCAAGTCGAAAGATCCGGTGCACAAAACCGCCCGTTGTTCAGGTCCCGGTGAGATCTGCGACCACAGGAGCGAACGCCTCGGCCGACGCGCCGGGGATGACGGTGTAGCTGTAACCCCACCGCTCGCGCCGGGCCCTCAGGTCATCTGCCACCTGGGAGACCGTTCCCACCAACACCATGGGCGACGACAGGCCCATCGAGGCATCCACGTCGAACATCGCGGCCAACAGTTCCGCCATTGCCTCGCGGTCATCGGTGATCTCGCCGGCCGCCAGCCAGGCGTTGTACTCAATGTCGTCCGGACCTGATCCGTCGGTGCGCTTGGCTGCACCTTCGGCCGCCCACTCGAACTTCTCGTCGATGCGCTCGGGCAGGCCGTCCTGTGCCGCCGCAGTGTCGATCTCACCGGAGTGGATCGACGGGTTGACCCCCACGATGTCGGCGAAACCGCCGGCGAAACGGAGGACACGTGGCGCGCCGCCGCCGATGAGAAACGGAGGCCCTTCCGGAGAGTGGGTGTGGGGCTCGCCGGGGAGGTCGGTCACGTGGAAGTGCTCTCCGTGGAATGTGAACGACTCGTTGGTGAACAGGCCCTTGAGGATCGTTGCGTGTTCGATCATCCGGCTCACCCGCACGCCGGCACGATCCATCGGGATCCCCGAGTTGTCGTAGTCGGTGCGCTTCCAGCCGGCCCCCAGACCCACCTCGAGTCGACTTTCTGACAGCGCATCGAGTGTCGAGGGCGTGTGGGTGATGGTTGTGGGGTGCTGGAAGTCGCAATCGAGCACGATTGCCCCCACTCGGAGCTCGGTCGTCGCTGCGGCTGCCATCGCCATTGCGC
>JBPCTP010000072.1:0-2695 GCA_051011615.1 Microthrixaceae bacterium
CGTTCGCCTTTCGGCCATGTTGCTCCCGGAGAGGTAACTGCCCTGCCAACCCTAGGGCGCCGGTGCCCGATCTCCGCCAGCCCCAATGCTGGTGGCAGTCGGTGCTCCTGAGGCTCAGTGTTCGCGCAGGAGCGTGCCGTAGCCGTGGACCCTGTCTTCGATGCCGTTGTCGCGAAGCGCCATCCACCATGTTGCGGCATTGATGGCGATGACCGGCTTGTCGATCCAGCGCTCCGCCTCGTCCGCGATCTCCGACATGCACAGGTTGGTGCCGCACTGCACGATGGCATCGACGTCGGGTTGGTTGACCTCGTGGATCGCGTCGATCAGTTCGCGTTCGGTCACCTCGGCGATCGCCACGGCGTGCGGGCACTTGAGACCCTTGATCGCCGCGACCTCGAAACCGATGTCGGTGAAGAACTTCACGACGTTCTCGTCGCCGATCGGCTGGTACGGGGTGATCACGCCGATGCGCTTGGCGCCGTAGAGCTTGAGCGCCCGCTCGCAACCCTCGGCGCCCGTGGCGACGTCCAGGCCGTTGGAACGTTCCCTGATCATCTTGACGAACTGTCGGTTGCCCTCCAGGCCATCCCAGAACGTCTCGGCCGACATGCCCATCACCATGTAGTCGGGCTGTGCGGTCACGACGCGGTCCACGGCGTGGCCGATCTCGGCTCGGATCTGCTCCAGAAGCCGCACCATGCCCTCGTCGTCGGGGAAGTGCATGTCCCGGATGTGAATCCGCGACATGTGAGGCGTCACCCCCGGCACGGCCATGGCGTGGAACTCGGGCTCGACGATCGTGTTGGTGGACGGGACTATGACGCCGAACTTCTTTCGCCAGCCCAGTCGGTCTGCGTTTCTTTGCTGTTCCATGTGTCTCCTACTGCCAGTGCTTCGCGTCGGCCCTACTGGCCCTCGACCCCCACGACACGGGTGCCGCAGAAGAACTCGATGGTCTCGATCGTTCCTTCATCAGCGAGCCCTGAGATCCCCCAGGCAGGTCGCGGGGCCATCAGGTGCAGGCTCATCGGGGAGGTGCCGTTGACCTTCACCCCGCCCGCGTGGATCTGTCGGGCGAGGTGCATCGCGGCGTCCTCGTCGGTGCCGATCACATACGCCTCGAGGCCGTAGGGATTGTCGTTCGCGATCTCGAGTGCGTTGGCTGTGTCGCTGTAGGCGTGCACAGTGGCGACGGGTCCGAAGATCTCCGTTCCCGTGTGCTGCGGATCCACACCGGTGACGAGCGTTGGTGCCAGCCAGTTGCCTCCGGCCAGCTCGTCGCCCGGAAGCTGGGTTGGTGCGTGTGCGGCACCCCCGTGTCCGATCAGCTCCTCGATTCGCTCCGTCAGCATCTGGAGGTGTGCCGAGTGCACGATCGGTCCCATCATCGAGGAGGCATCCAGCGAGTCGCCGATCGCCAGTGCTTCGAGTCGTGCGAGCACGGCCTCGAGGATCTCGTCGTGGCGCTCCGCGGGTACGAGCAGGCGACCCAGCGCACGGCACCATTGACCGTTCAGTGTGGTGAGCAGCGCCACAGCGCCATCGGCAGCGGCATCGACTTCCGCGTCGGGCATGATCACCAGTGGCCCGTGTCCGCCAAGTTCGAGCTGGGCCGGCTTGAGTCCCTCGGCGCACGCGTGGGCGATCGCCCGACCGGCCACCACTCCACCGGTGAAGCTGACGGCCCTCACTCGGTCGTCGGTCACGATCTGACCACCGACCTCGGGGCCGCCGTGAACGACCTGCACAACACCGGCGGGCAGTCCGGCCGCTTCGGCCCCGCGGGCCAACAGGGCGGTCCCGTGGGGCACCCGCTCGGGCGGCTTGATGATCACGGGGCATCCGGCGGCCAGGGCCGAGGCAGCCTTGTGCGCAGCCATCGGGGCGGGAGCATTCCAGGGCACGAGGAGCCCAGCGGGACCCCAGCCCATTCGGATGACCTCGACGTCGCGACCCGTGGGCCCATCGAGGGTGGAGTGCGTGATTCCGGCCCGCAGCTGTTCTGCGGCGAGACGGAAAGCTGCGTGGAAGATGAACGAAAGCATCGAGGTGATCCCGATGACCGCGCCGCTGCCCAGCGCCTCGAGGCGGGCGCATTCCGGCGCCAGCTTCTCGAGTTCGTCGGCCATGGAATCGAGCGACGCGGCGCGGTTGCTGGCCTCGGTGCTGCTCCAGGGGCCGTATGCATCCACGGAGGCGGCGATTGCCCGTTCGATGCCCTCGGCGTCGGTCGCCATCTGGGGCTGGAGGACCTCACCGGTGTTGGGGTCCTCGATCGACTCGCCGCGGTCGCGCGAAGCGGCAATCCACTCTCCGGCGATGAAGTCGGTCTGCTCGGGCAGTTTGCGATCTAGGGCATCTTCCATCGTCAGGGCTCCTCGAAATGGTGGGTCACGTCGCGGTTTTCATGTACTTCGTTGCCCGGTCCACGCGGGTCGAGTTCGTGACGGACAGACGTGTCGCTGCTCACGCGTTCGCCGGTGACCAACATGGTGCGAACGAGAGGTCCGTGTCGGTACAGCACGGTGGTGCGCCAACGACGGTCGCCGTCGATGCGGATGTGGTCGGGTTCGCTGTAGCGGGCGAGCCCCGGCTCGGTCCACGACTGCGGCACGAACCAGATGATCCCGGGCCCTCCAGACACCCCCACGTGTTGTGGCGCCTCCGGGCCGAGGCGGCGGAACCGCAGTAC
>JBPCTP010000073.1:0-2956 GCA_051011615.1 Microthrixaceae bacterium
GCCCCACCGCGACCACAACTGCGCCCGTGGCCAGCACTATCGGGCGTGACGGCATGAGGCTGACGGCCACGAAGCCCGTGAGGAAGGTTCCTGCGAGCGCACCGAGGGTGCCGGACGCAGACAGATTGCCCACGACCGTGCCCGTTTCGTCCAGGCTCTCGAGACGGATTTTCGCGACCATCGGTGCGACAGCGGACAGCAACACGATCGGCACTCCGAACGCCGCGGTCGTCATCAGCACCACGGCGATCGGACCCGAACCGAGTTGCGGGCCGAGCAGGTCGACCACCGGCAGCGCAACCCAGGTGAATGTTCCGCCCGCCACCACGAATGGTCCGATGAGGTGTCTCGGGTCCCGGCTGTCGGCGAGGTGCCCGCCGAGTGCAGCACCTGCAGCGATTCCGGCGAGGGCGGTGCCGATGATGCCGGTGAAGGTCTCGAGCGACACGCCCACGTACGGAGCCATCAGCCGTCCGGCGATGATCTCCAGCACCAGCACGGCGGCGGACGTGCCGAAAACGAGTGCTGATGCACGCATCGGCTTCAACGCTCGGTCCTCGCTCCCGGCTTGGTTGACATCCGCAGAGGCTACGGCAGGGCGCGCACGATCTCCCGGCCGGCCCGTTCGCGTCACCGTGTGGCGATCACCTGCTGATGGTCGAGCGGTTCAGCTGGCCGGATGCGCGCATTTCCCGCTGAGGCGCTCACCTCTATGTTGTGGAGGTGACCCTGCAGGATCCGATGCCCGAACCCGAAGTCTGGTCGGCGAGGCAGTCCCAGGTGGGAGCCGCCACCGTCTACCGGGCACTTCCACAACGCCCCCGCCGCACAGTTGGCACGTGGTGCTTCCTCGACTACCTGGGCCCGGGTGAGCCTGCCGAGGGTGGCCCCGGCATCGGGCCCCATCCCCACATCGGGCTGCAGACCGTCACGTGGATGATCTCCGGCGAGATGTTGCACCGCGACAGCCTCGGCAGCGAACAGGTCATTCGGGCCGGCGAACTCAACCTGATGACGGCCGGTCGCGGAATCGTTCATGCCGAGGAGCGTGTCGGCGATGGTCCCGTCGAGTTGGCCCAACTGTGGGTGGCGCAGCCTTCCTCGACGCGCAACAGCGAATCCGCGTTCGAACACCACGACGACCTGCAGCACGTCGAGTTCGGCGACGCCGAGGCGACGGTGCTGGTCGGCGAGTTGGGCGGTGTCGCCTCAGCGGCGAGGCGCGACACGGACCACTTCGGTGCCGACCTCACCCTGCACGGCCACGCCACTGTTCCGCTCGACACCCGGCACGAGCACGTCTTGGTCCCGATCCACGGCGCGGTGCGTGCCGGAGAGACCACCCTCGAGGCCCCGCAACTCCTCTACCTTCCTACCGGTCGGTCCGAGGTGGGGCTCTCGTGTTCAGAACAGTCCCGGCTGCTCATGCTCGGAGGCGAGCCGTTCGACGAGAAGGTCCTCATGTGGTGGAACTACGTGGGCCGGACGCGAGAGGAAGTCTCAGAGGCCCACCTGGAGTGGACGACCCGCAGCGAGCGCTTCATGGTTCCCGACTCGGCGCTCCCCTCGATCGATGTGGATCCGCCGCCATGGGAGACCCGTTGACGGCGCGCATCCCGTCAGCGCTCCACGAGCGAACCATCAGGTGATGACACATAGCGACCACGACCCAGCCTCGAAGCTGCCACTCGCGGCAGCGAAGGCAATCGACGCGGCCCTGGAGTTTCCGGTCGCGCCCAGTTTCACCCGGATCGGCTACGAAGCTCGCAGGCGCGCCTTCGGCTGGGTGCCCCTGTCGTCACACGACATGTCCGGGCGGGTCGCGGTGGTCACCGGGGCCACCTCCGGCCTCGGCCGCGCCGCGGCACGACAGCTTGCTGACTGCGGCGCCACCGTCGTCATCGTCGGCCGTGATGCCGAACGAACCGAGAGGGTGGCTTCGCAGCTGGCTTCCCACGGCCGGGGAGCGGTCGAGGCGGTGTTCGCCGACATGGGAGATCTCGACAAGGTTCGCTGCGCAGCCGAGGAGATCCGCCAACGGCATGAGCGTGTAGATGTGCTGGTCCACAACGCCGGCGCGCTGCTCAAGGAACGCACGGAGGCACACGGCGGCATCGAGGCGACCGTGGCCAGCCAGGTCGTCGGACCGTTCCTTCTGACCTGCCTACTGCTCGAACCGCTGCGGGCGGCCGCTCCCGGCCGTGTCATCACGGTCTCCTCCGGTGGCATGTACGCAGCACCGGTGGAGGTCGAGCGGCTGCAGCTGCCGGCTGACGAATACAACGGCTCCCGCCAGTATGCGCTGGCGAAGCGAGCCCAGGTCGTGCTCAACGAACTGCTCGCAGAGCGGATCGACCGGAGCGAGGTCGTCTTCCAGGCAATGCACCCCGGCTGGGCGGACACGCCCGGGGTCAGGGAATCCCTTCCCGGATTCCGAAGGGTCGTCGGTCCGCTGCTTCGGTCGCCCGAATCAGGGGCCGACACGATCGTGTGGCTGGCTGCGAACGACTCAGCTCCACTCGACTCAACCGGCGGCTTCTGGCACGACCGCCGGCAGCGCAGTCCCCACCGTCTCGGAACGACGAGGCGCAGCGACTCACCACGGCAGCGTCTCGCACTCTGGGACTGGGTCGTCGCCGAGGCGAGCTTCGACCCGACCTGAGCCATGCGCTGCACTGTTGAGAGCCGAGTCACCCGCGCGGCTGGTCACCCGGAACGCCAACCCCTAGGTCATTCGCTCGGAGTAATCCCAACTCGTGACCTTCATCTCGGCGATGGCGATGGCCACCTCGTCGTCCACCCGCGAGCGGAGCCAGCTCGCCAACGATGAATCGTCCTGGCCCAGGTAACGCTCGATCAATTCCGCCAGTACCTCTTGAGCCTTGTCCGGATGGAACTCTGCCACTCCATGGCCCCGCACGCCTCGGTACGGAGGGGCGTCCGCAGCGACTTCGAA
>JBPCTP010000074.1:0-7918 GCA_051011615.1 Microthrixaceae bacterium
GCCCTCATCTGTCGGCAGCCTCGATCACAGCTGTTGCGTCGTCGTCGAAGTTGTGCGAGCCACGCCGCACCCACTCCCCCGCCGCGGCCAACGGGATGAGAAGCACCGCCATTGCCGGTCGCAGCGACCCGAAGATGTCAGAGGTTGCACCCACGATCGGTGGTCCGGCAGCGGAGCCGAGGGCGATGAGGAACTGCACCGAGGAGAACGCCATGCCTCGCATGTTGTTGGGCACCACGTCTGCCACTGCAGCGGTGAGGTTCGGGATCGCCATCGCGATGAACACGTTGGCCAGGCCGAAGCATGCCGCCTGGGCGGGCACCGTCGGCAGCAACAGGACCCCGGCGAAGAACACCGATGCGATCAGAAGCACCGTTCCCGACAGGCGGAGTCGCCACCCGGCACGGTTGCCGTGGTGGCGGTCACCCATTCGACTGCCGATGATGATGCCGATCACGATTCCGGTGCCGCCGACGCCACCGGCGATCCCGCCGGCTGCAGACTCCTCCAGGCCGTGCACGTCCTCGAAGTAGGCGGTCGACCAGAAGAACAAAGAGGCCAGTCCGGAGAAGAGCACGGGGATCCCCACCAGCAGGGTCCGCATCGTGGGAATGGCCCACAACATCTTGATGCGAGCCAGGACCGACAGGTCGTCCTCGGGGTGCTCGACAGAACCGGGCGCCTCGGCAGAATGCGCTGCGTGAAGTGGCACCTCGACGCCTTCGCCACCGGCCGGGCCGACAGCCGGTTCTGCGAGGCGGTCGTCTGTCAGGTCGAGGGTGTCCCCGGAGGCTTCGTCTGCCCTTCGACCCCGTCGGTCCAGCAGGTCACCCAGGCCCCTCGGCGGCTCGCGAAGCATCGAAACGGCGAGGGTCGCCAGCACTCCCGGGATTGCGAGGATGGCAAAGGCGGTGCGCCAACCGAAGGCGTCAGCGAGCGCCGCACCCACGGCGATGCCCATGGGCAGGCCCAGGTAGTTGGCCATCCGTTCGTAGCCATACGCGCGTGCTCTGGCACGCGCCGGATGGGCATCGGCGATAAGGCTGGAAGCGGCGGGGTTGTTGAGCTGCGCCGCAGCGCCGAGGGCGACCCGGGTTAGCAGGAACAGTGCGAACACCGGCGCAAAAGCGGACCCGAGGACCACGAGGGTCCAGAGGATCGCTGCCGCACCCAGCACGAGGACCCGCTTGTGGCGGTCTGCCAGGTTGGCCGAAGGCACCGCTGCGAGCAGGCTGCCGATCACCGCTGCGGTCGGGATCAGCCCGGCGAGGGTGTCGTTCAGGTTGAAGGTGTCCTGGATGTCTGTGAGTGCTCCGCCCACCATCCCGACCGCAGTGGTCTCGAGCAGAGCCACCATCGAGCAGACGATCGTGATGCGCCAACCAAGGGGCGCCGATGCAGTGAGCTTCTCGGGCGGCAACCGCTCGACGGCCGTAGCTGCATCAAGGGCCTCACCCGCCCGTTTCGAAATCGTTCCCATACCCATGTCCATCCCCGACCACCGGCGCCACACACGGACACCACCTGGTCGAAACCTTGCTTCGGCCCCTGGCCCACGGGCGGATGCAGGTTCCGGAACAGTGTTCCAGAAATTGTCGGAGTTGGAGAATCGGGGGTTTCGCGATGGACTTGCCTTGTGCCCGAGTGGACATGGCCCCGGAACAGGCGGAAGCGGTCGAGCCGGCTTGTTCCACGCACGGCCGGATATCCCGCGTCTTCCAATGGTGCTTCTTCACTGCACCTCCGTTGGGATGTGGCCGGACCGCTTGAAGTGGTGTCGGTATCACTCACCGTCACCGATGCCCCCACGGTTGACCGGCTGTACTTCTGGGCGTTGCAGACCGACTTCCTCGACTCCCACGGCCGACCAGCAGGCGGCGCCCACCTCGGGCTGCAGTGGCACCCCGCCTATCCCGGACGAACCGCCGTGAACTGGGGCGGATACCGCCACGGCGGTGGCGAACTCGCCGGATCGGAGTCACCCCTGCCATCGGCTGCGGGGAACCTGAACACCCGCAACTATCGATGGGAACCGGGCCGGACCTACCGCCTCACCGTCAGAGCTGTTGGAGCGGGCGAGGCTCCACTGGATCCCGCACCCACCGGCCAGATGCGGGCCTGGCGGGCGACGGTGACCGACACCGGCGGCGGTGCCCAATCGAGCGACGGCACCGAGACCGTGATCCGTGACCTCCACGTGCCCGCCGCGTCCGTTGGTGGGGTGACGGTGTGGTCAGAAGTCTTCGCCCGTTGCGACGACCGGGCCACAATGGTGCTCTGGTCCGACCCCAAAGCGACACGACCGAACGGCGAAACCGTCGTGCCGGTGAGGACAAATGTGAACTATCAGTCCGACCGAGATGGCGGCTGTGCCAACACGAACTCGGCTCCCACCGATGCACCGCTGGCGGGGATCGCGCAGTCCACCAACACGCGTCGGGAGACAACACAGGGCTCGGTCATCGCCTGGCCCTGAACAGCCGGCACACTCAAAACTAGAATGTGTTCCAGTTTTGAGTGTCGCATAGGGTCGAGGGATGGCCATGCCAACCGACGTCCCCATCATCGACACGATGATCGGCTTTCCGGCGAGTGACCGGAAGCAGGTCTACAAGTTCCTGGCACCTTCGCTCCGCGACAAGGAGAGCCAGGAAGACTTCAAGATGCCGGCGCAGTACATGTTCAAGGACGTGCCGGCCGACCTCGAAGATGGCGTCGATCCCGTGGCGGTCACCCTGTACAACATGGACACCTACGGCGTGGCCAAGGGCATGGTGAACGTCGGCAATCCCGACCGGGAGGCACCCCGGCGGGCCGTGGGAGAGTTCCCCGACCGCTTCATTCCGTGCGTCGACATCGATCCCCGCGCGGGCATGGAGACCGTCCGCCAGATCCGCCGGCTGCACGATGAGTTCGGGATCCGCGCCGTCACGACGTTTCCGGCAGGCTCGGAGACCGCAATCAACGCCGCCGCCTACTACCCCATCTACGCAACGTGTATCGAACTCGACCTGCCGGTGTTCATCACGGTTGGGGTGCCCGGGCCGCGGGTTCCCCTGGAACCGCAGAAGGTCGAATACCTCGATGAGATCTGTTGGTTCTTCCCCGAACTCAAGGTCGTCATGCGTCACGGCGCCGAGCCGTGGCAGGACCTGGCGGTGAAGCTCATGCTGAAGTGGCCCAACCTGTACTACTCCACCTCCGCGTTCGCCCCGAAGCACTACCCCAAGGCCATCATCGACTACGCCAACTCCCGGGGCGCCGACAAGGTGATCTACGCCGGCTACTTCCCAGCGGGACTCACCTACGAGCGGATCGCAGCAGAGCTGCCCAACGTGGGTCTCAAGGACGATGTCTGGCCCAAGTTCCTCAACGAGAACGCGTCGAGGGTGCTCGGTCTCGGCTGACCGGTCCGGCGATGCCGACCGGGTCGCGCGGCCCGGTGACACCACATCACCAGCGCCGTACGGTCGCTTCCATGGCTGCGCTGGGAGCGGACCCGATCGAGCTCCGCAGGGTCGCGACGGACATGCGCGAGTCGCAGGAAGGAATTCTCGCCGCGAGCAGGCGCGTCGGCGGGGGCGTGCGCTCGAGCGGATGGAGGGGCACCGACGCCCGGGGCTTCATGGCCCGTTGGCACACCCATGAAACCCGCCTGAGCGCGACGGCCGCGTTGCTTGCCGATGCGGCCAGGGAACTGGACCGCCATGCAACCGAGCAGGAAAAGGCCTCTGCCGGTGGCGCCGCCATGGCTGCTACGGACGCGCACCCCTCGGGTGGCGATCCAGCGCACCCCAGCGAGTTGCCAGTTCGCACCGAGAGCATCCGGGCCGACACCAACCTCGCCATGGCACTGGGAATCGAAACGGGGACCGTGCTGACGATCGAGAGGATGGCCGATGGATCAGCTGTGGTCTGGATCCGGGACTCGGCCGGCGTGAACGCGGAAACCGGGGTCGGCGGGTCCATCGGCCTCGATGACTTCGGTGCCGAGGCATCAGCCGAGTCCGGCGTATCCGCGGAGGGCACCATGGCCAAGGGTTGGATCGTCGATGCCCACGATGTCGACTCCCTGCTGGTCGACCTGGCTGCAGAACGCGGAAGTGACCTGTTGGGCAGAGGAATCGATCTACTGGTTGGAGGCCCGCTTCAAGGAACGCTCTGGTCCTTCGCCGGCACGGGCCCGGGACGTCGCGCAGCGGATGCGATGGAGGACATCCTGGGACTTGGCCTGGGCGATCCCGATTTCACCGAACTGTCTCTTGGCGTTGGCGCCGACGGCGGAGTGGGCCTGACCACCGGAGTCCCCCTCGCCGGAGCCGGAGTGGTGGCTGCCACATCGGTGGGGATCAGCAGGGGACCGGGTGGGGAAAGCCTCGTCATTTCGGGTCGGGGTAGCGTCGAGTCGGACGTCGTTTCGAAACAGCCCGACGCTGCCGCCGAGTCCCGGGTGGAGATTCCCTTGAGTGGCGGTGACGTGGATGTGACCGTAACCACAAGGTCGGTGGCCGGAGAGTCCTACACCCTGACCCAGGACACCTACACGATTCCCGAGTCCGAAATCGGCGAGGTCGTGGATGCAGCCACCAGCGGCGACGTCGTCAGCGCGGCGGGCGAAGCTCTCGAGTTGATCGGACCCTTCGAAGAGCCCGTGCACTCCGTCACCGCCGAGGGCTACGGCACCAAGAGCGGCATCGACGGACTCGGGGGCGACGCAAAGCTGGGAATCAAGGCAGAGGTTGACATCGGCATCAGCCGCGAGAGCGTCGAGTACGGCCCTGCGGCAGCGCCTGCCGCTCTGGGCAAGCCTGCCGAAGGCGGAGCTGGTGGAACCTGGTAGCTAGTCGGTGACGGTTACGTTCACCTCATAGAGGATGCTGTCGCCGTCGTACACACTCAGGACAGCAGTGCCGGCCGACTTGGCTTCGGCTCCGGCGTTGAACTCGGCGGAGCCATCGGTGTAGGCGTCAGTGGCTTCGAGCACGGACTGGTCGCTCGATGTGGCCTTGTCGGCTTCGAGGGTTGTGATGTCGATGAACTCGCCCACGGTGAGTTCCACATCGTCCGCGGTGTCAACGATGACGGGCGGCAGAGCAGATGTTGACCCATCGGAGCCGCCTGAGGCAGATTCTGCCGCTGTGGTCGAGCTCGAGTCTGCGGAATCGGCGTCGTCGTCACTGGAACATGCGCCGGCGAAGGCGAGCAAGGTGGCGAGGGTGATGGCAAGGACTGTCCTCATGACCAAAACGCTAGCCCGGTTCAGTTAAGAATCACCTGGGCGGCGTCCTGCAAGCGTGGCACCACCGAATCGACCTCTGCTGAACCCGAGATCCAACTCACCACGGAAGCCAGCCACACATCTGACAGCAGATCCATTCGCAGCAAGCGATCCGCATCCGGGGGACCGTCCTCGACAAGCGCATCTGCGATTATCCGTCGCATCTCATCACGAACAGACGCCACCACCGGCGCTATGTCGGTATTCCCCGAAACCAGGGCCCGGATCATCGCAGTGGTGACCTCGGGCTGGGCCTGCAGCGCCCTGTTGGCGCGGCGCAACACGTCGCTGACGCGCTCCACGCTGTCAGCGCCCTGCGGCGGACGCACTGCGAGGCGGTCGGCCAGGCCGCGCACCTGGTCGAGCATCAGCGAAACGAGCAGGTGTTCCTTGGAGGGGAAGTACCGGTACAGCGTTCCCAGTGCCACACCGGCACGGGATGCGACCTCACGCATCTGCACACCGTCCCACCCGCCGGCCAGGGCAAGTTCCAAAGCGACTTCCAGCATGCGCTCACGGCGCTCAGTCTGGGACTCGGTGAGGCTCTGGGACTGCATGAACGGAGTTTATTAGAACGTGTTCTAGTGCGTCTTCATCCGTGGCGGAGCATCACTGCTCGGACCAGGCAGATACTCGACCGGCTACGTGCTCCAGCTCGGCGATCTCCGAGAACCTGACCGGCACGTCGTCGACCCGCACCCGGTCCGATTCGAGCTCATCGTGGATGAGTGCCACGTGGTCGGCCGCTCCGCTCCACTCCTGTCCACCCTCGCGCCAGACCTGGAGGGTGACCGGTCGCGCCAACTCCTCCGCGAGGGCGAGAACGGCACCGGTCTCCTCGGCGTCCATTCCCGTCTCGTCGGTGACCGCCAGCACGGGTCGACCATCGAGCGAACAGCACAGCGCCGCAGCGGCAGCGAACCCGGCTGCAGGGGTTGCGGGAACACACACGGAGTTGGGAATCGAGGTCGGAAAGGTGCGCGCTACCCAGAATCCGGCATCGCCGGCGTCGGCAACCGCCATTCCGCGGTCACCCAGGGCGCCGGAGAGGTGAAGCGAGGCCCTCGCAGGGCTGAGGGGAGCGCTGTCGTCTTCGTAGAGAGGCGTGACCACGGCCGCCAGCGATTCGTACAGCGGTGGACGAGAAGCAGGTTCGTCTGACTTGGCACCCCAGTTGCGCAACAGCACCGACAGTTGGCGAGGATGTACGTCCTGCACGACCTTTTGAGCCAGCAGGGACCCGGGCAGTTCGTCCGGATCCAGACCAGAGGTAACCACCACGTCGGCGTCGCCGAGGCCCCCCAATTCGAGGTCGCGTTGTTGCAGTCCGACGGTGCCGAAGTGCCACGGCGAGTCCCAACGCTCCACGCCCTTGGCGCCGAAGGTGTTGAGCACGCCAGCACCGGCAGCCCGACTCATGTCGTGAAGACCCTCGACGGCACCGGCTCGCAGGACTCCCGGTCCGACGATCACGAGGATCCGCAGTCCTTCCATGGACGGATCAAGCGTGAGAACCGGTTGACGCTCGGCACCCTCGGATGGTGCGACGTCTGCGGAGACCTCTCCGGTGAGCTCGAAATCGAGGTGAAGGGCGGTGGTGCCGGGAAGCGCCAGCCCATCTGGTTCGACAAGGGCGTTCAGCATCTCCTCGACCGATCCGATCGGCTGCAGGGGTGCCATGCCTCCGGGCTTGCTGGACAGATGCAGGATCGCTCCTGACTCGGTCGGACCGGGCAGCAGCGCGGCTCCGAGGCGGGCGCCGCCGTCGACCTCACCGATTCGCCCCTCGGCATCGGCCATCAACACGGCGAGGTCGGCCGAGGAAACCGGTACATGTTCGGGAAGCGCCGGTCCGTCCCAACCGTCGGTGGCATCTGGTCCCGTCGGTATGGCTTCGCCCCAACAGCGCCTGGCACCGAGTTCGGCGAGGCGGCGGGCCAGTACGTCGGCCGCCTTCACGAGGGCTCCGATACTTCGGGTGCCTCGGCAGCGAAGTGATCCAGCGCCCGTTCCAAGGCGTTGATGAGTGCAGGATCCAAGTCTGCGAATGACCGGGCCGCGGAGAGAACCCGCTTCCAGCCTTCGCTCGGAGTGCCCCACCCGAGTGCGTCGCACACTCCGGTCTTCCAGTCGGTGCCCATTGGTATTTCAGGCCAGTGGTCAATGCCAAGCGACTTCGCACGAACGCACTGCCATATGTCCACATACGGATGCCCGACCACCACAACGTGGGGTGACTCGACGCCGGCGGCGATGCGTGTCTCCTTTGATCCCTCCACCAGATGATCGGCAAGTACCACCAACGAGCGGCCGGGTCCGGGGCGGAACTCCGCCACTTGCGCCAGCAGGTCATCGAGTCCGCCCAGAGGTTCGACCACGACGGCCATCTCCCGCAGTTCATCCCCCCAGATCCGCTCCACCAGCCGGGCGTCATGATCACCCTCCACCCACAGCCGCGAGGCGCGGGCGATCTGCGCAGCCTGGTCGGTCTCGATGACTGCACCGGCAGCACTGACCTTCGTCGTGGGCGCCGCCGTGACCCTGGGAGCAACGAGTGAAACGGTCTCGCCAGCAACGGCGAACGCGCCGGGCC
The DNA here is from genome assembly GCA_051011615.1 of Microthrixaceae bacterium. GTDB lineage: Bacteria > Actinomycetota > Acidimicrobiia > Acidimicrobiales > Microtrichaceae > JBPCTP01. The sequence goes on from JBPCTP010000074.1 coordinate 7,872, forward strand.
GATTGCGGAACGTGTGCTGCCTTCCAGCCGAATCGGTGATCTCGACC
>JBPCTP010000075.1:0-3036 GCA_051011615.1 Microthrixaceae bacterium
CTTCTGAGCGAAGACGTTCCACTCGAGCGCTGCCTTCTCGTTGAAGTACCGGATCAGCAGGCCGACGGCGAACGGCAGGACCTGGAGGAACACGATGGTCTTGAGCAGGTCGCCGACGGGGAGCGACACACCCTCGCCGAGATCGGCTGCCTCGAGGATCGCGTTCGCAGTGGGTGCGAAGGTGAACGAGGCCACGACGGCGAGCAGCACCTGGAACACGGCACCGGTGGTGACGTCCGCCCTCGCTCCCATGACGAACTTGACGCCGAGCGGCGCCCCGGGAACTGCGCCGAGAAGGACGAGCGCGATGAAGGCCGGGATAGCCAGGTCGAACAGCTCGGCCAGGCCCCAGCCGACGAGTGGTCGGATCACCAGTCCGGTCAGCAGGACCATGACGACCAGTCCAACCCGGGACAGCACTGAACCGAGCGCGGCGAATGTCGTCGTGAAGCCGGCCGACACCATGGTCGCCACGATCATGATCACCAGGGCGACGTTGAAGAGTGAACCGATCAGTTCCTGGACTTCCATGGCAGCCTCCTTGTGCTGGGTCGTCCGTGTGCCACCAGCCGTGCTCGGCGTGGTCGCTCCGTTTCTCGCTCACAACCTACGAAACGGCCGTTCGCACTAATAGGGCAGACGCGGGTTTCACCCGGGTGAACACGGGGACGCGTCAACCGGCGAGGGCGACGTCTATGCCGAGCATGGCGCCGAGCGAGATGAGACCTTCCGCGGAGAGGTAGTCCTGTTGGGCGGAGACGATGCCTGCATCGCGGAGTGCGTTGGCGAATCCCGCTGCCCACAGATTCTCGATCACGAGCAGGAGCAACGCGTCCACGCCCGCAAACTCGTCGGCCAACTCGCCCAGCTCAGTGGAGCTCAGACCGACCTCGCCAACTCCGAGCACCGCATCTGCTCCGAGCACCAGGCGCCCCTCGGCTCCCTCCCCACCCTCGAGAACACTGCCGGCAACCAGGTCGACGAGCGCTCTGGCGGCGGCGCGCAGATCCTCCCGTTCGGTGTCGCGGAGGTCATTGATCCGAAGTGCAACGACCTCCTCGTTCTCCTTAACGAGGAAGCGAGCGTCGATTATGCGAACCGTGCCGGCATCGCTCAGGGATATGAGTTCGTCGGCGATCCCACCGGTGGCGCGGAAGTCCTCGAAACCGAGGAGGTAGATCTGGATGGGTCCCATTGGGGGCTCCGATGCCGGTCGGATCAGCTGCCTGACGCTGGTTCGACTGTCGCACCGAGTCCATCGGCGGTCTACGAAACCGTGCAGCTTCACCCGGGTGAATCCAGCTGTACCTGTTCACCTGCGCTGGACGTCGTGGGAGCATCGAGGCATGGCTGACAGTCCGAACATCGTCTTCATGCTGGCCGACAACATCGGGTGGGGGGACCTGTCCTGCTTCGGTGGTCCGGTAGATACGCCGCGGCTGGACCAATTGGCCTCACAAGGCATCAAGTTCGACAACTTCAACGCCGAGGCGCAGTGCACTCCCACGCGCAGTGCGCTGATCACCGGACGCATGCCCGTGCGGTCCGGCACCACATCGGTACCGGCACCCGGCACGGGCTTGCACTACGGATTGGCGCCCTGGGAGTACACCATGGCCAACCTGCTGTCCGACGCCGGATATGCCACTGGTTGTTTCGGCAAATGGCACCTCGGAAACGTCGCGGGCCGCATTCCGACCGACCAGGGTTTCGACGAATGGTGGGGCATCAGCGAGAGCTCCGATGAAGCTTCGTACACGTCGCACCCCTTGTTCCCCACGGACATGATGGCGCCTCCGGCGATCAAGAAGTCGGTGAAGGGTGAGGAGTACGAGGAAGTTGGGCCGTTCGACCTGGAGACGCGCGCCTTCATGGACGAGAACATCACGAACCACACCCGCGACTTCATTCGCCGCAGCGCGAACGCGGACACGCCCTTCTACGCCTATGTCGGCTTCACCCACGTGCACCCGCCGATGATCCCGCATCCGGACTTCGCCGACGCCACATCGACCGACAAACCAGCACCGAAGTGCATCGCTGAACTCGATCATCGGACCGGCCAGATCCTCGACCTGATCGATGAACTCGACATCGCCGAGAACACCATCGTCGTCTGGGCGGGCGACAATGCCCCCGGGACCCTCGCTGGCGAGCCGATGGGCCACAGCGGCAAATGGAGGGGCTTCTTCGGTGGGGGTTGGGAGGGCTGCATTCGCTCGCCGGCGATGATGCGTTGGACGGGACATGTCCCTGCTGGTGTCGTCACCAACGAGATAATCGCAACTCACGACTGGTATCCGACCCTGGCGGCGCTCGTCGGTGAATCGGATCGCGTGCCGACGGACCGGCCGATCGATGGCATCGACATGTCGTCGTTCGTTCTGGGCGAGACCCAGAGTTCTGGCCGCGACTCGTTCCTCTACTTCGGCACGGATGCGGAGCCCGTTGCGTGCAAGTGGAAGACGCTCAAGATCCACTTCCGCTACGTGGAGTCAAATGCCTGGACCGCCTCGTACGTCAAGCCCCAGCTCCCGTTGGTGTGTGACCTGGTAGCTGACCCCGGCGAGACGGTCGATCTATTGGGAGACCGTCTTGAAATGGGCTGGGCGGTCGGCGTCGGATTCGTTGAGTTGGCCAAGCTGCAGGCCAGTATGGATGCCTACCCGAACATCGGTGTGGGTGAGGAGTTCCAGGGCTACGAGTGATCGCTCACTGATGCTCGTCGCACAGGTGGAGGGCGCAGGCTCGGAAGCGGACGTCCGTGTCGGGTCCGGATCGCTAGTGTCAGATCCCAAACCCTGCGCGTTCGAATTGCACAGCACCAAACAAGGCCTCCTGGCGGCGCGCTGCGACACACCGACACCCGCCAAGGAGGTCGGCCGCAACGTCAGTGAGCGGATGACCGAGATCCACAAAACCAGACCCGACGAAGGCGCCCGGTCGGGGGGAAAACCATCGAGGTACGTGGGTGCCGCCAGTCTCGTCCCGCCCAGACGCCGGGACGAATGGGTGGAACGAGTATCGCTGATCGAC
>JBPCTP010000076.1:0-10149 GCA_051011615.1 Microthrixaceae bacterium
GGCACGGCCAAGGTGCTCTCGGAGGCCGGCGTTCCTGTCACTGGCACCGCAGAGGCGACTGGATTCCCCGAGATGCTCGGCCACCGCGTGGTCACGCTGCATCCCGCCATTCACGGCGGGATCCTCGCAGACCGCGACGATCCGGAACACCGTGCCGACATGGAGACTCACGGCATCTCGCCGATCGACCTGGTGGCGGTGAACCTCTATCCGTTCAGCTCTGAACCAGGAATCGAGCTGATCGACATCGGCGGCCCGGCGATGGTTCGCGCTGCCGCCAAGAACAACGCGCACGTCACGGTTCTCGTCGACCCCTCGGACTACGAGGGAGTGCTCAGGGAGCTGGCCGACAACGGGGACGTCTCTCCGAGCACCAGGCGTCGTCTGGCCCGCGATGCATTCGCCCACACCGCTTCCTACGACAGCGCGATCGTGGAGTGGTTCGACCGAGCCGACGACGGAGGCCCGGGGAAGATGCCCGACAGCGGACCGTTGCCGCCGACGATCCATCTCAGTGCGCCGCGTGCCGACGTGCTGCGCTACGGCGAGAACCCCCATCAACACGGTGCCCGGTACTCCTTCTCCGGCGACTCCTGTTGGGACACGGCGACGCAACACGGCGGCAAGGAGATGAGCTTTCTCAACGTCTACGACGCCGATGCGGCGTGGCGGCTCGTCTGGTCCCTCGGAGATGACCCTGCCGCCGTGGTCATCAAGCACGCCAACCCGTGTGGGGCAGCAGTTGTGAGCGGCGGCACCGATGCCGATATCGCCACCGCCTACAAGCGGGCACACGAATGCGACCCGGTCAGCGCCTTCGGTGGCATCGTGGCGGTCAACCGCAACGTCCCCCACGCGATGGCCACGGCGCTCACCGACGTGTTCACCGAGGTGCTCATCGCCCCCGGGTTCGAATCCGATGCACTGCTGTTGTTGCTGGAGAAGCGCAACCTGCGTGTGCTGGAGACGACTCCACCTGAGGTGCCTGCACTCGATGTCCGCAGCGTTGCGGGAGGTCTCCTCGTGCAGACCCAGGACTCGGTTTCGCTCGACCGCTCCAACTGGCAGGTCGCCACCGACCGCACACCGAGCGAAACCGAGTGGACCGACATCGAGTTGGCATGGAAGGTGGCGGCCCGGGTCACTTCCAACACGATCGTGTTGGTCAAGGACGGCCAGGCTGTCGGCATCGGTGCCGGCCAACAGAACCGCCGCGACGCCGGACGTATCGCCGCCGAGAAGGCGGATGGACGTGCAGTCGGGGGTGCCTGCGCCAGTGACGCGTTCTTTCCCTTCCGCGACGGCCTCGATGCGGCCGCCGAGGCCGGCGCAACAGCAGTGATCCAGCCGGGAGGTTCGATTCGCGACGAAGAGGTGATCGCTGCGGCGAACGAGGCCAACATGGCGATGGTCTTCACCGGAGAGCGCCACTTCAAGCACTGACCCAGCGGATCTGCATCTCGACATCCGTTCTGACAGCTGTCGCGCACCATGTAGGTGCGGATTTCCTGTCAGAACGGTGGGGTGACAACCAGTGGGGGAGCACTGCAGGGCTGCAACTACGATCCAGAACGATGTCTGCGATCAAGATGGATGGCGAAGCACTTGCGGCCAAGGTCAAGGCCGATCTGTCCACCCGCATGGAGAAGCTTGCCGACTCCGGGGTGACACCGGGGCTCGGCACCGTGTTGGTGGGCGACGACGGGCCTTCGCAGAAGTACGTGTCGATGAAGCACGCCGATTGCGCCGAGATCGGCATGCATTCCGAAGATGTGCGCCTGCCCGCAACGGCCACCCAAGCCGAGGTCGAGTCCGCGGTGGACGAGCTCAATGCCAACGACGCCATCCACGCGTTCATCGTGCAGTACCCGTTTCCCCTCGGGCTCGACTACGAAGCCGCGATCCTGCGGGTGGATCCGGCAAAGGACGCAGACGGGCTGCACCCGACCAACCTGGGCCATCTGGTCATGGGTGTGGACGCGCCCCTCGCCTGCACGCCTGCAGGCATCCTCGAGATGCTGGCCGAGTACGAGGTGCCGGTGGTCGGCCGACATGTGGTCATCGTGGGTCGGGGGCTCACCATCGGCCGTCCACTGGCGAACCTCCTCACCCTCAAGCGACCGGACGCCAATGCGGCTGTCACCGTCGTGCATACGGGTGTACCTGACATCGGCGAGTACGTGCGCCGCGCCGACATCGTGGTAGCCGCAGCTGGTTCGCCCGACCTGATCACCGCCGACATGGTGAAGCCGGGCGCCGCGGTGGTGGCTGCGGGGGTCAGCTTCCATGACGGCAAGTTGCGTTCCGACGTGGCCGACGGAGTTTCGGAGGTAGCCGGTTGGCTGTCGCCGAGGGTGGGCGGAGTCGGGCCGATGACACGAGCGATGCTGCTCGCCAATACTGTTGCCGCTGCCGAGCGCGGGCTCGTGGTGGACTGAGAAAGAGCGGGATCATGGACGAATTCATCGCGGACGCGTTGGCGGCGGGCCCGACACTCAGTGTCGAGTTCTTCCCGCCCAAGACCGACAAGGGCCTGGCAAATCTCGAGGGCACGATCGACGACCTCGTGGAGCTGACGGCGCCCGATGGCGATGCCCCTGAGCTGTCCTTCGTGTCGATCACCTACGGCGCCGGGGGAAGCACCCGGGATCGCACCCGTGACCTGGTGGTCAAGGTCAACTCGGAACGGGCGTTTCCCGCAATGCCGCACCTCACATGCATGGGTCATACCCGTGGGGAGATCGACGACCTGCTCGCCGACTATGCGTCGCAGGGAGTCCGCAATGTGCTGGCCCTCGCCGGAGATCCGCCGGCCGATGGTTCGGAGCCATCCGGCGACTTCACCTACGCCACCGAGTTGATAGCTGCGGTCAGGGTCGCCGGTGACTTCTCGATCGGCGTGGCAGCGCATCCGGAACTGCATCCTCGATCCACCGACCGCGGCGCAGACCGAGCACATCTGGCGGACAAGCTGAACGCGGCTGACTTCGGCATCACGCAGTTCTTCTTCGATGCCGATGACTACTTCACGATGGTCGACGAGCTCACCGAACTCGGCTGCACAACGCCGGTACTGCCCGGTGTGATGCCGATGCTGAACCCTGTGACGGTCCGTCGCTTCGCAGGTCTGGCCGGTGCCCGGTTCCCCGAAGACCTCGCTGCCAAGGTGGAGAAGACGGACTCCGACGACGAGCGCATGGAGGTGGTTGCCGACGCGGCGGCCAAGCTGACCTCCAACCTGCTGGCCGAGGGTGTGCCGGGGCTGCACCTCTACAGCCTGAACCGCTCCGACGTGGTGCGGGCCGTGCTGGAGCGCGTTCCCGAGCTCGGCGACTAGGGCATCGGCAGCGACACGTGGTCACACCGCCCACGTCGCCGCCCTTGACCCCTTCAGGCAAGGCTGACCACACTGTGTAGCGGCCCAACGACAGCTGTCACCCCTCTTTTCGCAGTTCAAGAGTGATGTCTGGCGTCAGGTGGCAACCAGCGGCCAACGAGTGTCGCAGACCGTGGAGAGGGGAAGGGCACACCTTTGTTGCGCCGAAACAAGTCCGACGACGCCTCTCGTGCCAAGGGTGCGCGCGCCATCGCCAAGGGCGCAATCCGCTTCGACAACGAGGACTTCGAGGTCCTCGACGATCAGATCGAACGATGGCTGCACAACGAACGGGCCCGTCTGGGCGAGGTTCTGCTGGACCTCGGAACCATCGAGCCCGATGCCCTGCTCGACGCCCTCGAAGCACAGGCCCAACAGGATCCGGCCGGTCGACAGTTGCTCGGCCAGGTGCTCGTCGCTCGCGGTGCTCTCGATGACGTGGCGCTCGCCGCGGCGCTCTCGCGCCAGTTCGGTGTTCCTCTGGCGGACCTGCGTGCCGAGACCGCTGACCCGGCCGCGATCGAGCTGATTCCCGAGGAGCTGGCCCGCGCTCACAAGGTGTTGCCGTTGAGCATCGAGGTCGACCGGGTGCACCTTGCATCCGCGGACCCCTATGACACATCGGCCATCAGGGCCCTGACCCAGCACTGCGGCAAGATCGCGATGCACATAGGTGCCTCATCGGACATCGAGCGCCAGCTCGACCAGGCCTACAACGCACTCAGGGCCACCGACGAGATGATCCAGGCGTTCGAACTCACCTACGACGAGACGCTCTTCGCCACTGATTCCTCGGGCCAGATCGCGGTGGACGAGGACGCGCCGATCGTGCAGGTGGTCAACCGGGTAGTGACCCAGGGTGTCCGCAGTCGGGCGTCGGACATCCACGTCGAGCCGAGCGTCGGCACAGTGCGCGTGCGCTATCGCATCGACGGTGCGATGACCGAGGCGATCACCCTCCCTCGTGCGATGGGTCCGGGTATCTCGAGTCGCATCAAGGTGATGGCCGAACTCAACATCGTTGAGCGTCGACGGCCCCAGGATGGGCAGTTCGGCCTCCAGGTGGATGGTCGCCCGATCGACGTGCGTTGCTCGGTGGTGCCGACAGTGAACGGTGAGAAGGTCGTGTTGCGCCTGCTCGACAAGACCCGTTCGCTGATCTCGCTTCCGGATCTCGGCATGAGCGACGACGTGGCGACGCGCTACCGGCGAATCGCGATGGCGCCGCTGGGCATGATCCTGTGCACCGGCCCGACCGGTTCGGGCAAGACGACGACGCTGTACGCCACCCTCGGCGAGGTGAACGACCCGACCAAGAACGTGGTCACCATCGAGGATCCCGTCGAGTACCAGTTCGACGGGATCACCCAGATGCCCGTCACCGGCACCGGGATCTCCTTCGCCGAAGGGCTGAGGGGCATCCTGCGTCAGGATCCCGACGTGATACTCGTCGGCGAGATCCGCGACGAGGAGACCGCGCGCATCGGCATGCAGGCGGCACTCACCGGCCACCTCGTGCTGTCCTCGCTGCACGCGGTGGACTCGGTGGCGGCGATCCACCGTTTCACGGACATGGGGATCGAGCCGTTCCTGGTGGCTTCCGCGATCAGCGGAGTGGTCGGTCAGCGTCTTCTTCGACGCATCTGTCGAGGGTGTGCGACCGAGGTGCAGCCCACGGAGGCAGAGGTCCGCATGCTGGCGACGCATCTGGGCAAGGTGCCGGCGAGGTGGGTGCGCGGGAGGGGCTGCAACATGTGTGCCAGCACGGGGTACCGCGGCCGCATCGGCGTGTACGAACTGCTCGAGGTCGATGACACGATCCGCGACCTGATCGTCGCCAAGGCGACGCATCACGAAATCCGCTCAGCGGCGATGGCAGCCGGCATGCGTTCGATGCAACAGCAGGCGTTCGAACTCGTGGCCGCCGGGTTCACGACCGTCGAGGACGTGGTCCGCAGCGTGTATGCACCTGGCATGGAGATGGAGGCGACCGCGTCCGGTGCCACTGAGGCTCCACCTGCGGCCGACACGTTCGCAGCGCAGCGCCCAACCGTGGTGCCTGATGCGGGCATGGAGGTTGGCTGATGGCCACGACTGACCCGGCGGCGCCTTCCGAAGCGGGACTGTCGACGTCCCACGAAGCTGGGGCCAGAGCCGAGATAGAGGTGCTCGGCGCCGAGGGTGGTGGTGATGGTGGCGGTAGCGATCGTAGGAGTGGCGGACGCAACGGCAAGAACAAGGCCAAGCGCTCCAAGGGGCCGAAGAAATCGAAGTTCCGCTACGAAGCCGTGGACCTCGATGGCAACACGGTCAAGGGCGACCTGAGCGCCCTGTCGGTGAACCAGGCCCGCAACGAACTTGCAGTGCAGGGTCTGCGGGTTCGCAAGATCTCCGAGAAGAAGGGGCTTCAGACCGAGATCACACCTGCGAAGGTGCCACTCGAGGAGGTCATGCACTTCTCGCGGCAGATGGGCACCTTCCTGCGGAGTGGCGTGCCGATGACCGAGGCGATCTCGAACCTAGCGATCGACGCGGACAACAAGCGCTTTCGCGAAGTGCTCAACGACGTGCTCGAACAGGTCACAACCGGTGCGCGCATCACCGACGCGCTCTCGCAGCATTCGGACGTGTTCCCCAGCTACTTCATGGCGATGCTGGGAGCCGCCGAGCTGACCGGCCGGATGGACGTCGCATTCGACCGACTCCACAAGTACGTCAAGCGCGACATCGAGCTGCGTCGGGCCGTGCGACGGGCGCTGGTGTATCCCATGATCCTGCTGGGTCTGTCGATCGTTGTCGTCGGCGTGATCGTGGTGTTCGCGATCCCGCGATTCGCCACGTTCTTCGAGGAGTTCGACGCCGAGCTGCCCCTACCCACCCGGATCCTGATGTCGGTGGCGGACTTCGTCACCTCGCCCTACGGGATCATCACGGGGATCGTGCTGGCGGTGCTCATCGTCGGGTTCGGCATCTTCTCTCGCACCCCGCGTGGTCGTCGCACGATCGATGGCTTCCTGCTGCGGTTCCCGCTCACCAAGAAGGTGGTGCAGTACTCCTCGACCGAACGCTTCACGAGGGTGCTGGGAGCTCTGCTCGAGTCGGGTGTGCCACTGCCACAGGCGCTGCCGAGCGCCGTGGATGCCTCCAACAACCTCGTGTTCAAGGAGCGGCTGACGACGGCAATGGAGTCGGTGCTCCAGGGTGCCGGGTTCGCCGGGCCCTTGCAGGAGACAGGGTTGTTTCCGGCGACGGTCATCCAGATGATCCGCGTTGGGGAGCGCTCCGGTGAGCTCTCGCGCCAACTGGAGAACGCAGCGACCTTCTACGAGGAGGAGCTCGAGTACGCGATCGAGAAGATGACTGCGTGGTTCGAACCACTCACAGTGATCTTCATCGGCGTGGTCGTGGGCTTCGTAGCGGTCGCGATGGTGAGCGCGATGTACGGGATCTACAACCAGGTGGACTTCTAGCCAACAGTGCCGGGCGAGCTGGGAAGATTGCCCGGATTCGAACGGCACAGTTGACACGGACCGGGACCCGCGAGTGACATGGTTGGACCGGGGTTGGGGAATCCCTCCGGCGGACTGCGGGCAGATGTCCCGGGGAACGGTCCGACACGACCACGGGGAGTTGGAGATGGAAATGATCGAACAGCGCAAGCGCAACCGCAGCCAGGGTGGCTTCACACTCGTGGAGTTGCTGGTCGTCATCGCAATCCTCGCCGTGCTCGGCGGTGTCGCAGTCTTCGCCGTCGGAAACCTCGGTTCCGAAGCCGGGACCAGTGCTTGTGAAGTTGAACGGGACACGGTGATAACTGCAGCCAACGCGGCGATCGCTGCCGATGGCAACGACAGCACCTGGGCGACGTACGTGGATGGAACGCCAAAGTACTGGAGCTACACGCCGACCGGCACTGCTACAGCTGCGGATCCCTCGTTCGTGTCACCTGCAGGCTCGAGCGCGACGAACTGCGCCAGCCTCTGATTATCTGACGCACATCTCTAGAACAGGCGGGGCCTCGGCCCCGCCTGTTCTAGTTTTGGGCCGATGAAGGGTCTCTGTTGAACGCCTCGTTGAATCCGCTCGATCCATACCTCCAGTACCTGCTGGCCACGGACGCCACTGACCTGCACCTCTCGGTCGGTTCGCCCCCTCGGGTTCGCATCGACGGTCAGCTGCTCTCGATGCCAGATGCGCCCGTTGTGACCACTGAGTTTCTCAGCGGAGTACTAGGCGGTCTTCTTTCCGAGGTGGACCGTGGCTCCTTCGAACAGCAGCGACAGGTGGACCTGTCCTTTGCGTGGCACGGCGACGGTCGTTCCGCGAGGTTCAGGGCCAACGCCTACTTCCAGAGCGACCAGCCCGCGCTGGCGTTGAGAGTCATCCCCGACGAAATTCCGACTCCTGAACAGATCGGCCTTCCCGAGAGCACGTCCCGACTGGTCGGTCGGCCCCACGGCCTGGTGCTGATGACCGGGCCGACCGGTTCGGGCAAGTCCACGACTCTGGCCGCGATGATCGGATGGATCAACCACAACCGACCGGTGCATGTGCTCACCATCGAGGACCCGATCGAGTACGTCCACCGCTCCGACAAGGCGCTCGTCAACCAGCGGGAGGTGGGCAGCGACTGCACGTCGTTCGCCGAAGCACTCAGGGCGGCGCTACGGGAGGATCCCGACGTGGTGCTCGTGGGCGAGATGCGGGACCTGGAGACGATCAGTCTTGCTCTCACTCTGGCTGAGACCGGTCACCTGGTGTTCGGCACCGTCCACACCAACGACGCGGCACAAACCGTCGACCGAATCGTGGATGCCTACCCGGCCGACCAGCAGCCGCAGATCCGCACACAGTTCTCGATGACTCTCGCGGCGGTGATCTCCCAACGCCTCGTTCCCAAGACCGGTGGGGGTCGAGTGGCGGCCTACGAAGTGATGATGGGAACGGCTGCGGTCACAAACCTCATCCGTGAAGGGCAGGTCCGCCAGATCCGCAATGCGATCGCCACCGGCGCCAAGGACGGGATGATGGTGCTCGAAGCATCATTGAATCATCTCGTGAAGTCGGGAGTGGTCTCCTACGAAGCGGCGGTCGCTGCGTCGATCTACCCCGAGGAGATCGACGCGCCTCCTGCGCAGCCGATGACCATCGACCCGGCAACGGGTCGGCCTGTCGCCAATGAGCCGCTCACCGGCGAGCCGCTCGGCGTCGCCGCTCCGGGACAGCCCCCGGGCTCGCCCCTATCGCGCTGAAGCTGCTGTGGAGGCGACGATCATCCTGGTGGTCGGGTGTTTCGCGTTCCTGGCGCTGGGTTCCTTCGTGTGCGTGATCATCGACCGCCTTCCGTGCCGGCTCGATGAACCCGACGAGTACGGCGACATCTGGGGCACGCGACCGTTGCGAGAGGTCATTCACGGCAAGAGCCGTTGCAGCTCCTGCGGGGCGGTCATCAAGCCCTACGACAATGTTCCCGTTGCCTCGTGGGTGGTCCTGCGCGGCCGCTGCCGGGCATGTGGGGACGGCATCGGCTTCTACCACCCGTTCGTGGAACTCGCAGCGCCGACGGCGTTCATCCTGTCGTTGTGGGCGCTCGATATCACCTGGTTGCTTGTCCCGGTGCTCTGGTTCATCCCGGTCGCGCTCGCGGTCGCCGTGATCGACCTGCGAACCCTGATCGTGCCCACCGCGATCGTGTGGCCAGCGACCGGCGTTCTGGTGGCCGTGTCGGTGCCGGCGGCAGGACTATCGGGAGAGTGGGGGCGTTTGCTGGTGGCGGCTATCGCCGTCGCAGTGGTTGCAGGGCCGCTGTTCGCCATCTGGTTCGCGGTGCCGGCCGGCATGGGATTCGGTGACGTGCGCCTGGCCGTGATGGTCGGCTGGCTGGTCGGCTTCTACGCGGGCACCCGGCCCATCGCCGCCTTGGTACTCGGTGTCATCACCCTGCTGGCGGCTTCCGTATTCGGCCTGCTGCTGGGCCTTGTGGCGCTGGGGGTGCGGGGCCGCAAGGCGCAGGTGCCCTTCGGTCCGGGGTTCGTGCTGGCAGGTTTCGCCATGGCGCTGCTCGCACAGCCGATCCTCGAATCCTGGGATCTGTATGCAACCTGAGTGATGCTTCGGTCAGAGGGCAGGTTCGCCCAGGTCCGACAACCTCGCTCGCCTTGACGCCCGACCAACCGCCCGCAAGCCTTGAGCATTGCAGTTCCAAGGCTCGTTGCCGGAACTCGCAGGTTGAAGGAAAGGAAGGGAAGGGGAGCGATGGCCGGTGTGTCCGACCCCACGCGACGTGCTCGGCGCTTCCATGGCGCGCGCAGGGGGCAGTCCGGCTTCACACTTCTCGAGGCGATCGTCGGGATGGGCCTGATATCGACAGTGATCATCGCACTCGCCGCGGGCCTCCTGACCTCGATTCGAAGCTCGGATTCGGCCAGATCCACCCAGGAGTTGGATGCAGCCCTGTCGGCTTTCGCTGAGGACCTGAAGTCAGCTCCGCCGCCGGACTGTGGAATTGTGAGCGCCACGGTGCAGGGGTTCGAGGCGTCGACGGCGACACCCCAGAGCTGGGATGCGGCGAACGGACGATGGAGCGGCTGCGATGACTCCGCGCGTCCGATGCGGCTTGACATCACGGTCACCGACACGTCGGGATCCAACGTCTCCGGGCAGGTCGTCGTGGGGGCTCCATGACCACCGGATCGGAGCCCAGCGCGCTTGTCGGGTATCAGCGAGGAATGCCGGGACACCCACGATTTCTGCGACAGCCACGACTGCGGGGA
>JBPCTP010000077.1:0-4056 GCA_051011615.1 Microthrixaceae bacterium
CCGACGGACTGCCAGGGTTGCGTTGTGAGTCAGCCTCCGGCGCTGGCCCCGACCGGGTGCTTACGGGTCCCGGGGGTGAATGTGACGGGTAGCTCCTTGATGCCTGCGATGAAGTTCGAACGCAGGATGCTCGGCTCGGCTGCCTTCTCGAGGTTCTGCATGCGCGAGAGGATCTCGCGGAAGATGATCCGCAGCTCCACCCGGGCGAGGTTCGCTCCCAGGCAGAAGTGCGCCCCTCCGCCTCCGAATGCGATGTGCTCGTTGGGTGTGCGCTCCAGATCGAAGTTGAACGGATCGTCGAACACCTCCTCGTCGCGGTTGGCCGACACGTGCCACAGCACGACCTTGTCGCCCTTGGCGATCGGCACTCCCCGGACTTCGGTGTCGACCGCCGCGGTTCGACGGAAGTGCATCACCGGTGTCGACCACCGCAGGATCTCATCGGTCGCCCGCAGCACATAGTCGTCGTCGTGGAGGTTTGCACGCAGCTTGGCCATCTGTTCGGGGTGGTCGAACAGGGCGTTCATCCCGCCTGCTGTGGCCGTGCGAGTGGTCTCGTTGCCGGCCACCGACAGCAGCAACATGAACATGTCGAACTCCAGCTCGGTGAGGGCGTCGCCGTCGATGTCCGCGTTGATCAACTTGGTGACGATGTCGTCGCGCGGGTTCTCGCGGCGCTCGGCCGCCAACGCGTTCGAGTAGGCGTACAGCTCCATCGCAGCCTGGTGGGGAGCGTCCTCATCGGCCGCCATGTCCGGATCGGTCGATCCGATCAGGGTGTTGGACCATTCGAAGATGAGGTGGCGGTCCTCCTGCGGTATCCCCATCAGCTCGGCAATGGCCTGGAGTGGCAGCTCGGCCGCCAGGTCGGCGACGAACTCGGCCTCACCAGACTCGATCACGTCGTCGACGATCAGCTCCGCGCGGTACTGGAGGTGCTCCTCGAGCAGTCCGATCATGCGCGGCGTGAAACCCTTGTTCACGATCCGGCGGTATCGGGTGTGCTTCGGCGGATCCGTGTCGATGAGCATGTGGCCACGGGTGTCGAACACCTCGCCGGCATCGGCGATGTCCATGCGCTGGGTACCGCCGAGCTCGGAGGAGAAGGTCTCGACGTCGCGGTTGGCGTCCTGGAGATCACGCAACTTCGTGATGCTCCAGAACCCCGAGCCGTCGGGTTCGTCATGCCAGTGAACCGGTGACTGCTCGCGCAACACCTTGAACATCTCGTGGTGCTCACCGGCCACGAATCGGTCGGGATCGAGTAGGTCTACGTCTGCGAGTTCCATCGGTTCCCCCTGGGTTCCGCTCTGTATCAGGCTCAAGATAGCGCGGGTACGGTTGAACGAACGTTCAGTCAGCCTTGAACGAACGTTCAATCAGCCTCTAGTCTGAAACCGAGGGCGGAGCAGGTCCGCCACGGCTGACCAAGACGGGGGTCGATCAGGTGACTGTGACACAGGAGAAGAAGGACTACTCGGGCGTGGACTTCACCGATGCGAAGGTCTACGACGATCCGTGGGACATGTATGAGTGGCTCCGTGACCTCGAGACGCTGCATTACGACGAGGCGAACGATCTCTACATAGCGGCCCGATACGAGGACGTCTTCCACATCAGCCGGAACCACGACCGCTACTGCTCCGGCGAGGGCGTGAGGCCGAAGATCGCCGGCGACATGTCGTTGATCACCCTCGATGGCGACGAACACCTCCGCCAGCGCCGGCTCATCAACCAGGGATTCACACCGCGCCAGGTTCGCGCCCTCATCCCCCATGTCCGTGACCTCACCAACGAGACACTCGACGCGATCGCGGAAAAGGGTGAGATCGACTTCGTGGAGGACTTCGCGATCCACGTACCACTCATCATCATCTGCGAGCTGATGGGTCTCGACCCCGAACAGCGCCTGAAAATGTACCGCTGGAGCGACGCCATGATGGACGGCGACGGCCACGTGGAGGCTGACGACCCGGTGCTCCAGGCAGCAGCCACCGCTTTCGGCGAGTACGCCGAGATGGTCATCGAGCTGATCGTGGAGCGCCGCGCACTCGCCGAGGCCGGCGAGGCGAAGGACGACCTGATCACCGTCCTCACCCAGGCCTTCGACGACGGTGCGCTCGTGAAGCAGAGCCACGCCATCCAGGGCGTCGAAGAAGCTGAGTACGAAAAGATGCAGGAGGCCAAGGGGCACCTCGACGACGAGGAGCTCATCGGGTTCCTCGTGATCCTGCTCGTGGCCGGCAACGAGACGACCCGCAATGCCATCTCCGGCGGACTGCTGTCGCTCTCCCGCTTCCCCGAGCAGAAGCAACTCCTGATCGACAAGCTCGACGACGACGAGTTCATGGACACCGCCGTGGACGAGCTCATCCGCTACGTGAGCCCGGTGCTCACCTTCATCCGCACGGTCACCGAGGATCACACCTACCGTGGCACCGACCTCAAGAAGGGTGATCGTGTGCTGATGATCTATTCGTCGGCCAACCGCGATCCACGGGCCATCGACAATCCCGACGTGCTCGACCTGTCGCGCAAAACCGACCACCTCGCGTTCGGCGTGGGCAAGCACTACTGCCTTGGCGCCAACCTCGCCCGCATGGAGGTCAAGGTCGTGTTCCAGGAGCTCTTCAAGCGGCTGCCCGACATCACCGTGCCCGAGGGCGTGGATGTGCCACGCGGCGACTCCTCGTTGGTGCTCGCCCTGCAGCAGATGCCCGCGGAGTTCACCAAGTGCCCGGTCGCCCACTGAATACCCCATCACGAGCGCCCGGGTCCTGCGTCCGACGCAGGACCCGGCGACTCACCTAGGGTCCGACGCACATGGCAGCCACCGACACCAGACCGAACCAGCGGGACCACATCCTCGACGTGGCCCTGAAGCTGATGTCCGAACGCGGCGCCGCAGGCATGTCCATGCGTCAGCTTGCATCAGCATGCGGCGTACAGGTTGCTGCTATCTACCACTACTTCGACTCCAAGCACGCCTTGCTGGCGGCGGTCGTGGAAGAACGCCGCTACGGCTCGCGACTCGCGGATCCGCTGGAACTTGATCGCTCCGCACTCCCCGAGGACCGCCTCCGAGCGCTTTTCGGAGTCGTTTGGGACGGCGCCCTCCAGGAGGAAGAGATCTGGAGCCTCCTGCTGGGTGAGGGGATCCGCGGCGAGGAAGCAGTCATGGACGTCGGCCGCGACCTCCTGGCCCTCGTTCGCGACGCGGCACGTGAATGGGTCAGGGAGGTCATACCCGAGGCCCAGCCATCGGAGCAGGTCGCCGATCTGTTGGTTGGCCAATTGCTGGCGGGGTTCGTGCGTCGGGTGTTCGAGCCCGACAGCCACGACGTGGCCGCAGCCACTCGCATCGGCCAACAGTGTGCGGACACACTCGTGGCCGCGGTGTTCCCCGACAGCTGACCTTCCCGACGACTGAGTTTCCTGACGAGTGAGTGTCCTGACGAGTGAGTCCCGCCCGCAGGCGGTACGTCCTCAGGCCAGGAAAGGGTCCACGCGGTCCTTCGGTCGACCGATGATCGCCTTGTTGCCCTTGACCAGCACCGGGCGCTGGAGCAACTCGGGGTGCTCCGCCAACACGTCGGCGACCTGCTTGTCGGTTGCCACGTCGTCGTCGCTCAGCCCATAGGCCTTGAACTTGGCGTCGCGGCGCACGAGATCAGTCGCAGGATCCTCGAGTGCGTCGATCAGAGCAACGATCTCGCTGCGTTCGGGTCGCTCGGACTTCAACATGTACTTGCGCAGCTCGACATCCACGCCGGCCTCCTCGGCGCGTGCAACCGCGAACTTGGAGGTCGAGCAGTTGGGGTTGTGCCAGATGGTTACGTCAGCCATGGCCGGCACCGTAGCGCAGCGCGAAGGACAGCTACCCTGCCCCGGTGAGCACCCACGAGCCCACCCCCAGGGGGACCGCGGCAGCATTCGGGGCAGTCACCCTTTGGGGTTTAGGCAATGTGCTCATCGCCGGCATCCCGATGAACGGGCTCGCCATCGGTGTGTACCGACTCGGCCTGGGTGCGGCGGTCTACACCGGCTACCTGTACC
>JBPCTP010000078.1:0-3267 GCA_051011615.1 Microthrixaceae bacterium
AGACCCTGAAGGTGTCGAGCGTTGCCACGGTGCGCCATCCTGCCGCCAAGTCGCGCCCGGTGCGAAACGGATCGAGGTGCCGAGCCCTCGAGCAAGGGAGCGCTGGGCCCAGGGGCCCTGGAAACCGAGCCTTCGGCG
This sequence comes from Microthrixaceae bacterium, assembly GCA_051011615.1. Classification (GTDB taxonomy): domain Bacteria; phylum Actinomycetota; class Acidimicrobiia; order Acidimicrobiales; family Microtrichaceae; genus JBPCTP01. Next base: position 139 of record JBPCTP010000078.1, read on the forward strand.
GCAGGCCCGTCGATCAGTGGTTCAGGCCAGCGCTGCGAGCACCGTGGACGCCGGCCGGTCGCGATCGTTGACCGCCGGGCGTGCCGCAGGGTCGGCGCCGAGTCCGACGGTGGCAGCGGTGTCGATCGCCACCAGCAGTTCACGAAGCGAGCGAGGAGGAGGGAAATACTCCTCCTCGTCGGTGACACGTACCTCCTCAGTGCCCAATCGAGGGGCCAGGCGGGCGATGACGCTCTCGACGAGTTCCTCGGGAGCTGACGCGCCGGCCGTCACGCCGACCGTGCCGGCGAGCGCAGGCAGCTCCTCGGCGGAGTTGACCCTCAGCACCTGTGCGCATCCAGCCTCCATCGCAAGCTTCTCGAGCGCTCTCGTGTTGGATGAGTTGGCAGATCCGATCACGACCACTGCATCGCAGCGGGACGCGATTTCGAGCAGCGCAGTCTGTCGATTGGTGGTGGCGAAGCACAGGTCGGAGCGGCCTGGCATCCACGTGTCGGGAAACCGGGCCTTGGTGGCTTCGGCAACCTCGGCCCAGTCGCGGTGCGAGAGGGTCGTCTGAGCAAGAAGCGCCACCGGTGTCTCGAGTTGCGGAAGGGCTTCGACCTCCTCGATCGACTCGACCCGATGGATCGATTCCGGTGCAACCGCCATGGTGCCGACAGCTTCCTCATGGCCCTCGTGGCCGACATAGACGATGTCGTAGCCCTTCTTCGATCTCACCTTCACCTCGTGGTGCACTTTGGTAACGAGCGGGCACACGGCGTCAACGACGAATCCTCCCGTGGCTTGTGCTGCCTCCACCACCTCAGGCGCAGATCCGTGTGCCGACAGCATGATCGGGCGACCCGCGGGCACCTCGCCGACGTCATCGATGAAGACCACGCCCAGGTCCTCGAAGCGACGCACCACGATCTGGTTGTGCACGATCTCGTGGTAGCAGTACACGGGTGGTTCGAAGGCCCGGACCATCCATGCCAAGGCCTTGATGGCCATCTCCACACCCGCACAGAAGCCTCGCGGCGCGGCCAGGAGCACCCGTTCGACCTCGGATTCGGCTGTTGCGGGCGATTCGGCCACCAACAGAGGGTACTTACGGGTCGTGGCGGTAGGTCAGCACATCGTCGAATGCCGCAACGATTGCGTCTCCGAGACCTACGGGCTCTTCGTCCACTCCGGAGCGGAAGCGAAGCTCCGCGGTCACGAAATGTCGCACCTCGTCCCACACCTCCGGGGAGGGCGCGAACGGCGGTGTGGGGCAGCCGTCATCGCCGAGTGCCAGCAGGTTCTCCGGAATGGGCAGGCCGGTGGTTCGTGCGATGGCTGCAACGCCGCCGTCGCCGATCTCACACAGCTCCGTGAAGGCGTTGTTGTGCCCAGCACGGTCCAGCTCGATCAGGCGGCGTGGACCGGGGGTGTAGGTGAAGCCGGTTCGGGCGTTGGCGACAGCTGCGATGCCGTCCTGGCGCCCGGCTATGAAGGTCACTGCCTTGCCCCTCGGGAGTCTCGGGGCATTGCCCTGGATCAGGCTGAGCTCGGAGATGCCCGAAGCCATCGGAATCACCGCATTCACGTCCGCTCGCGTGAGCAGCCGCATCGACGTGCCGCCTCCGGCTGAGTGCCCGATCGGGAACACCTCGGAGCTGTCGACGATGCCTTCGAGCAGGCTCCCGGGCGTCGCATTCGCGATAGCGGCGGCTGAGATCGCCTCATCGGCAACAACACGGTCGCTGCGGGAGCCGGGCACGGAATCGCCCAGCACCGAGGCAAGCCCGCGCTCGAGGTAGTCGGGAGCGATCACAACGAAGCCCCAGGATGCGAGGTGCGTGGTGAGGAACGTCGTTGTGAGCCTGAAGCCTGCGAAACCGTGGCTGAACAGTACGAGTGGGTACGGGCCAGACGCCGTCTCGGCCGGCACATCGCGGAATGCATCGGTTTCGAAGGGTGGATCCACCGAAGGGTCGAGCAGATCGTCGAAGGCCTCGCCGACGAAGTCCCGGATGAAGTACTCGTCCCTGTCGATTCCAGCTGTTTCGGCCGGATCGACCGGATACCAGACCTCCATGTCACGGTCGCCGAGGCTGATCGTGGTGACACCTGCGGCGTATGGGCCCGGCCCGACGTAGGCCGGGTTGCCCGGCTCGGGTGCGTCGTTGGGGGAGGGGCCCTCAAAGGGGTCGGGCGGTGCTGGAACGCACGCAGCGGCCACCAGTGCCGCCGCTGTGACCACACCGAACACAAGCGCGCTCATCCTGGACCTTGTACGGGTTCGCCCTGCCATGGGGTCGCAGTCTTGCAGGCCGGTACCATCTTGGCCATGCGCAACGCCCTCGTCTCTGCGGTCGCGCCCGGATCGCCCGCGGAGACCGCAGGGGTGCAGCCGGGCGACGAACTGATCTCGGTATCCGGCCGCCCGGTCCGCGACGTCATCGAGTACCGGTGGCTGACAGACGAACCCGAGGTATCGCTCGAGCTGCGCCGCGGGGGCCTGGACTTCGAGTTGGATGTCGCAAAGGAACATGGCGTTCCGATCGGCATGGAGGTTGACTCGCCGGTCTTCGACGAGGTCCGCACCTGTGACAACCACTGCGAGTTCTGCTTCATCTACCAGCTGCCGAAGGGCATGCGGCGAAGCCTGTACCTCAAGGACGACGACTACCGGCTGTCGTTCCTCTACGGCAATTTCACAACGCTCACCCGCTTCACCGAGGCGGACCTCGAGAGGGTGCTGACAGAGGGGTTGTCCCCTCTCTATGTGTCGATCCACTCGACCGATCCCGATGAGCGCACGGCGATGCTGAGAAACCGACGTGGCGCCACGAGCCTTCGATGGTTGCGCGAGCTCCTCGCCGCCGGCGTCGAGGTGCACGGCCAGATAGTCGTGTGTCCGGGTCGCAACGACGGGGACTCGCTGCGCCGCAGCCTGATCGGTGTGCTCGACGAGTACCCCGGCCTCGCAGATGTCGCAGTCGTGCCACTCGGGGTCAGCGACCACAGCACCGAGGCGGCGATGCGTCCCCACACCAAGGGAGAGGCCCAGGAGGTGCTGGGGGTCGTGCATGACGCGCAGGAGGTGTTCCTGGCGACTCTCGGGCGAAGGATGGTGTTCGCCGCCGATGAGTACTACCTGTT
>JBPCTP010000079.1:0-2685 GCA_051011615.1 Microthrixaceae bacterium
GGTTACTACAACAACCCCGAGGCCACGGCTGCCGCATTGCGCAACGGCTGGTACTGGTCCGGTGACCTCGGCTATCTGGATAGGGATCGCTACCTCTACTTCGCCGGCCGGACTGCCGACTGGGTGCGCGTGGACGGAGAGAACTTCCCCTCCGGGCCGATCGACGAGGCGATCGCCTCGCATCCGGATGTGGTGATCGCAGCTGCCTACGGCGTGCCCGACGTGGCCTCCGGTGACCAGGTGATGGCTTCACTGGTGCTGCGTGACGGCGCCGGATTCGATCCGGCTTCGTTCGCCACATGGCTGGACGCCGAGTCAGGCCTTCCGCCGAAGTGGCGTCCCAGCTACCTGCGGGTCGCGCAGTCGCTTCCCACCACTGGCACCAACAAGGTTGTCAAACGCACGTTGGTGCGCCAGAAGTACCGCCGGGACCGCTGTGACGGCGATCCGCTCTACTTCCGTGCGAGGGATGCGTCGGCTTTCGAGGAGTTCGATTCGGATTCGGCCGAGTCATTGAGGCAGGAGATGGCGGCGTCGGGTCGCGAGCGGTTCTGGGACCTCTGATGCTGCCCATCCCACGGGACAGGTCGTTGTGGACCTGAGCTTCAGCGACGAGGAGCTGGAGTTCGCCAGCGAGGCGCGAGCCTGGTTGTCCGCCAATCTCGAAGTACTCCAGGACTTCGACGACCTCGAATCCGAGATCGAGTGGGGCCGAGACTGGCAGGCACGGATGGCGGCGGATCGTTGGGTCGGGATCTACTGGCCCGAGGCATACGGCGGTCGTGGGGCTTCACCGGTGCAGGTCGCCCTGTTCAACATGGAGTACGCCCGAGCCGGAGCGCCGCAGCCGGTGAACCGGGTCGGCATCAACCTCGCCGGGCCGACGCTGTTGGCCCACGGCACCGCGGCGCAGAAGGAACGCTGGCTGCCGAGCATCCTGGATGCGAGTGAGATCTGGTGCCAGTTGTTCTCCGAACCCGACGCGGGTAGCGACCTCGCCTCGTTGCGGACCAGAGCCGAGGCGGCGACAGACGCGGAGGGCAACCCCGGTTGGCTGCTCACCGGACAGAAGGTCTGGACGAGCTACGCCACCTTCGCCCGTTGGGGAATCTGTCTCGCCCGCACAGATTCGGATGCACCGAAGCACAAGGGCATCTCGTATCTGGTTGTCGACATGACATCTCCGGGGGTGGAGACAAGGCCATTGCGCCAGCTCACCGGTGAGTCGGAGTTCAACGAGGTATTCCTCGAGGATGTGTGGGTGCCTGCTGATGCGCTCGTTGGGGAGCTCAACGCCGGGTGGTCGGTTGCCAACACCACACTCGCTCACGAGCGAGGCACGAACTTTCCGTTCAAGGAACAGGTCGTGCACGAGGTGCTCCTCCAGCGACTCATCTCAGAGGCCGAAAGACGGGGCGCACTGGATGACGTCGACGTCGCCGACCATCTTGTGGACGCCGCGGTGGAGTTGTCACTGTTGCGTCTGCACAACTGGCGCACGCTCACATCGTTGGCAAAGGGAGAGGAGCCTGGTCCGGAGTCGAGCTGGATCAAGCTCACCTGGACCGACATGACCCAGGACCTGTCCGCCGCTGCTCTCGAAGTCCTGGGCGACGATGCAGCGCTGTGGGGTGAGTGGCAACGCCAGTGGTTGTGGTCACGGGCGGCGCCGATCGCGGGAGGAACCTCTGAGATCCAGCGCACCATCATCGGTGACCGCATCCTGGGCCTGCCCCGCTAGCGTCATTGGCCGTGCCGAAGCCAAGCGTGCTGTTCGCGCAGGCGGACCTGACCGACCACCTCGCCACGGACGTGATGCTGGCAGTCCTCGCCGGCTTCGCGATCGCGGCTGTGGCCAAGCTGCTCGTCCCTCGTGCGCGTGCGGTGAGCTGGTCCACCTCAGCGCTACTGGCTGCGATTGCGGGGGCCATCTCCATCACCATCGCCAACCAGTTCGGCCGGGACCCGACATGGCTTGCCGTTGCTTTCACACTGGCTCTGACCATCGCCTTCCTGCTGATCGCGTCGAGCTTGAGTACCCGGTTGCGTCCGGCTGTCTCTGTGCACGGCACGCCAACAGTGGAGCTGGTGCGCCTCGGTGAATCGGGGGTCGTGGAGTTCAAATCCACCGCACGGCGCAACCTGCACACGATGGAGCGGGATCCCAAGATCGAAGCGGTGATCGCCAAGACTGTCTGTGGATTCCTCAACGGCAGAGGTGGAACGCTGTTGATCGGGGTCGATGACGACGGCAGGGCGCTGGGTCTCGACGCGGACCTCGACCTGCTGAAGAAGCCCGACACGGACGCCTTCCAACTCTTCTTCCGAGACCTGATCGCCTCAACTCTCGGAGTCCCCGCAGCATCGGGCGTTCGTGTGCGTTTCGAGGTGCTCCCCAGCGGTGACGACACGGTCGAGATCTGCCGGGTGGACGTGTCACCCTCTCCCGCCCCCGTGTTCCTCACGCCTCCGAAGTTGAAGGGCAAGGGATCACAGGAACCCGAGTTCTGGGTGCGCTCGGGCAACGGCACCCGCCGCCTTCGGATCGACGAGCTGCTCGACTACCACCGACGCCGCTGGGGCGGTCTGCGGACCCGGGTGTTCGGCGGCTAGCCCAGGGCAGGTCGCACTCAGGAGAGTCCGAACTCGGCCAACTCCACCGGGCGGCCTTCGTCGATCGAGCGA
>JBPCTP010000080.1:0-2953 GCA_051011615.1 Microthrixaceae bacterium
TCAGAGCCGTACCACCGGCCCGCCGACCATCCGGGCGATGACGCGCCGAACGTGCTCGTGGTCCTCTACGACGACCTCGGGTTCAGTCACTTCAACTGCTTCGGATCCACGCTGAACACGCCGAACGCGGACCGGCTCGCGGCCGCCGGTGTGAGGTTCACGAACTTCCACGTCACGCCGCTGTGCTCGCCGACGCGTGCCTCGTTGCTGACGGGGCGCAACCACCACACGGTGGGCATGCGCGCGGTGGGGAACATGCAGTCGGGCTTCCCTTCCCAGACCGGGGAGGTGACCCACAACGCGGCGACGATGGCCGAGGTGTTGCGTTCCGAGGGATATGGCACGTGGGCGGTCGGCAAGTGGCACCTCCTGAATATGGAGGACGCGTCGGCTGCGGGTCCGTTCGACCAGTGGCCCACGCAACGGGGCTTCGACCGGTTCTACGGGTTCCTTCAAGGTGAGACCGACCAGTTCCATCCGGAGCTAACCTACGACCAGCACCACGTGGACCCGCCCGCCACAGCGGAGGAGGGCTACCACCTGACCGAGGACCTGGTGGACCGGGCAATCGGGTTCATCCGGGACTCCAAGTCGGTGCGTCCGGACCGACCCTTCTTCGGCTACGTGTCCTTCGGTGCGATGCATGCACCCCACCAGGCGCCCGAGGAGTACCTACAGAAGTACCGGGGTGCGTTCGACGACGGTTGGGACTCGTTCAGGGAGAACTGGTTCGAACGCCAACGCGAGATGGGCATCATCCCCGAGGGGACCCAGTTGGCGCCCCGCAATGCCGGTGTGAACGCGTGGGCGGACCTGTCGGAGAACGAGCGCAGCTTGTTCGCACGGTTCCAGGAGGCCTTCGCAGCGTTCCTCGACCACACCGATGCCCAGCTCGGCCGATTGCTCGACGAGCTCGAAGCGCTCGGTGAGTTGGACAACACCCTCATCTTGTTGACCTCCGACAACGGGGCGTCACAGGAAGGCGGCCCGAACGGCCAGCTGCACGAGATGTTGTTCTTCAACATGCGATTCGATGCCGCAGACGACATGATGCACGGCCTGGAGGACATCGGCGGGCCGGACTCGCACACCAACTATCCGTGGGGTTGGGCGCAAGCCGGCAACTGTCCCAACAAGTGGTACAAGCAGAACACCCACGCCGGCGGCGTGCGATCACCGCTGATAGTCCACTGGCCCGACCGAATCGAAGCCCGCGGGGAGCTGCGACACCAGTTCCACCACGTGATCGACATCGCGCCGACCGTTTACGAGGCACTGGGCATCACCCCGCGCGAGGCCTACAAGGGCCATGAGCAGATCCCGATCGCAGGCACGCCGATGCTGTACGCGCTCGAGGACGCATCCGCGCCGACCACGCGAAACCTGCAGTACTTCGAGATGATGGGCCACCGCGGGATCGTCGAGGACGGCTGGAAGGCGGTCACGCGCCGCGACCTGTTCAACGCTCCCGCCGATGCCGAGGAGGACGTGTGGGAGCTGTACTACCTGCCGGATGACTTCTCGGAATGCAACGACCTCGCGTCGGAGCATCCCGACAAGGTCGACCACCTCGTCGACCTGTGGTGGGAGGAGATGGAGCGCCACGGCGGGCTCCCGTTCGACCTGCGCACCCTCGAACTGTTCAGCACGCCCCACCGCCCACACACCCCACATCACAGTCACCACTACCGGTACCTGCCACCGATCTCGCACCTGCCCGCCGAGGTCGCGCCAGCGGTGGCGGGCCGCTCCTGGACCATGACCGCGACCGTGACACGACACACCGGTGATGACGGCGTGCTGTTCACCACCGGCACCCAGAACTCGGGGTACGCGTTCTTCGTCAAGGACGACCGGCTCTGCTTCGACTACAACGCGTTCGGCGACCACACCCTGGTCGTGTCCGACACCGAGCTGCCGGCCGAAGCCACCGAACTCACGGTCCGGTTCGAACGAACGGGCAGCCGAACCGGATCGGCGGAGCTCCGCATCGACGGCGAATCGCATGGCCGCGCCGAGATCCCCTGGATCATGCGCATGATGTCCTCGATCGGTGCAGACGTGGGACGAGGCACCAATTCGGCGGTCAGCACCGACTACACCGGCCGCTTCCCGTTCACGGGAACACTCCACGAGCTCACCGTCGACGTCGACAAGACCCGCTCGGAGCGCGAACGCGAAGCCAACGCCCAGGCCCGCTTCGACTCGGAGATCTCCAGGCAATAGCGCCGCCGTCCTCGGTGCGACTGGCTTTGCGACACGAGATCGCCGGAAGGCGCAGCCCGCAACTCGGCCGGCTTGGGGATTGAGGTGCTTGTGCGCTCGTCGTCGCCGATTTGGCACTGTTGCGTTGTTGGTTCGGGTGGCGCGACACGGCCCGAATACTGTGACCGCCGGTCAGATCGCGGTGGCGATCTCGTCGAATGCGGTAGCGACGCGGAGGTACCGGTTTCGGGCATCTACGCTGAGTTCGTAGTGGCCACGGCGGAGGTTCTGCATGAAGGCATGTCCTCGGATGATCACGCTTGCGGTCCGGTCGGTCTTCAAACCGCGCATCGGTCTCAGGCGAGCCTTCAGGCGGCCGTGGCCGCATTCGACGCGGTTGTTGGCGTACTGCTCGGTGTTTTGGAACGCGTCCAGAACGACTTCGTCGATCACGCATCCCAGCACCGGTGAACGGTCGGTGGTGATCTGGTCCGGTTCGCCGTGATTGCGCAGCGCGTCGTTGAAGAACTGTGTCGCAGCATTGGTGTCGCGGCGCCTGAAGACGTACACGTCGGTGATCTGACCGTCGACCTCGACGGCCCGGTAGACGTAGCGCCACACACCGGCGACCTTCACGTAGGTCTCGTCGACGAACCACCGGTCACCGACAGCGTGGCGACATGGGCGCGCCGCCTCCACAAGCAGCGGAGTGAATCGGTGCACCCAACGGAACAGCGTGACGTGATCG
>JBPCTP010000081.1:0-3822 GCA_051011615.1 Microthrixaceae bacterium
TGCTCAGACCGCCCGCAGCGGTGATCGTGTAGGAGACGTCCCATTGGACCTTGGCGTAGCCGACCCAGCTGTCGGTTCTCGCTGGCTTCCCATCGCCGAGGTCGCCGTTGATGCGTGTGTAGTGAAACGCGCAGGTGCCGGGCCGCTGTGACTGCGTCAGGGGTGAAGCTTCGTCGAGCGGGTCGAATCCGGCCTCGAAGTCACAGCTGATGGTCCTGCCGACGTCGTCGGCGTACTGTCCGTCGAACACTGCCAACGACTTGGGCGTGGCGTTCACCACCACGGTGCTTCCCGCCAGCGACAACATCTGCGATTCGAACGACGGTTGCTCGACGTCGATGAACACGGGTTCTCCCAGCACAGCACGCCCGGAAGGGGCGAGCGCGACAGTCGGAGCCGGCAACACCGCAACGCTGCGAACGGCCGCCAGACCCCGCGCGAGGTTGCCGGTCACTTCGTTGGCAACGACCGCCATGGTGTCCGCAACGCCACTGCAGATCCTCACCTTGAGTCTGAAGTTGCTGACCGTGGCTCCACCGAAAACGCGTGTCGCGTGCTCTTCGGGAACGGCGAGCTCGGGCGTTGTCTCTGGCGGGACCGGTTGCAACAGCGTCGTTGTCGTCGTCGTCGTCGTTGTCGGGGGCGGCGCCTCCTTGACCACCACCGACTCCACGTAGTCGTCGATGGCGGTGCCGAAGCCGCTGGCGAGCAGGTGAGGCATCGACGCCTGCACGTGCACCAGGTACAGCACCTGTTCGTCGGTCAGGGTCCTCCAGTAACAGGTTGGTGCCTTGCCTGTGCTGCGCTTCACGTAGCCGTTGCCGGTCGCCGCCAGGATGCTGCTGATGATCTCGTCGCCGGATCCGCTCACGCCCGCACCGCCGCCGCCGCCCGCGCCGGCGCTGGGCGCGACGAACAGCACCACGATGCTCGTGACGACTGCGGTGAGAATGGCCGTTCCGACACGCATGGTCATTCGCGCAGTCATTCGCGCAGTCATTCGCCCAGCTGTTCGCACTGATCGCCACTTCCCTCGGGAAGCTCCATGAGTTGGTCCTCGCTGATGTGAGTGATCCGCAGGCGTCCGTCTCCGCCGCGCGTTGCGCTGGCCGTACCAAGCCGTTGGAACGGCCGGTCATCGAGGATCTCGCCTGTTTCCGCGTGTACCTCGACCCAGGGCGTGAAATGACAGTGGGTCCACGCCAACGAGCCGTCGGCCTCCACAGCGAGGTCGCTCGCGTGGCTGGCCATCAGCAGTCCGTTTGCATCCGGTCTGTAAAGCACCAGGTTGTCCTGGGCGTCGGTGTGAAGCCGGGCGCGGATCGCCTTGTCGTAGTTCGACCCGGCCACAACCTGTGGGTGCCATTGTTCGACGGCGGCGCTTGAATCGTCGAGCGCATCGAGTGGGTGTGCGGCCAGCGCCGAGTAGGCATCGTCGAACGCGGACAAGAGTTCGTCCACCTCTGCTTGGAGTGCCCCTTTCTCCGAGTCCTCCGATTCGGCGGTGGGCTCAACAGCCGTTTCGGTCGAGTTGGTACTCGATTGGCCCGGGTCGCCAGCCGGCGGGGAGGCCAACTCCCCGGGAGCCGGCTCCACCGGTTTCATCCCGGCCTCGGTGGGGCCCCCAGCACAGCCTGCGAGCAGCCCGACCGCGCAGGCGCACGCGAACGTTCTCATCTCTCCCGCCATCACACCCCTTCCAAGTCATGTGATGTGGGTGAATATAGCGAAAAGTGCCGTCCTGGGTCGAACTACCAGCCCTTGAACTCAGGTGTCCGTCTTTCGCGAAACGCCGCGATGCCCTCGTTGAAGTCGTCGCTGGCGATCAGCCAGTCCTGGGCAGCCGCCTCTTCCTCGAACGCGGCGTGGCGGCCCGACTCGAAACTGCGATTCAGCATTCCCTTGGTGAGCGCCAAGGCCTTCGTGGGTGCGGCTGCCAAGCGGGCTGCAAGTTCGTCCACCGTTGAGGTGAGGTCCTCCGCGGGCACGACCCGGTTGGCGATGCCGAGTTCGCCGCATCGTGCTGCCGGCCAGTCATCGGCCAGGAACATCATCTCCTTGGCAATGTGTGGCCCGACCAGCTTGGGCAACAGGTAGGCACCGCCCGCATCGGGCAGGATGCCGCGTCGCACGAACACTTCCACGAGCTTGGCATTGTCGGCCATCACCACCAGGTCTGCGGCCAGCACCAACTGCGCCCCACCGCCCGCGGCTGTTCCATTGACTGCTGCGATGACCGGCTTCTCGCAGTCGAGCATCGAGGCAATGAGTCTCTGCCACCCGCGGCGGATCAACCGAGCAGCGTCGCCCATCGGTCGATCCGGCGCTCCCTCGGGCTTGGGTGGCGTCGGGTTCTGGGGACCACCCAGGTTCGCCCCTGTGCAGAAGTGGCGATCTCCGGCAGCGCCCAACACGACACAGCGCACACCGAGGTCGGCCGACGCCCAGTCCATGCGGTCTGTGATGCGGTCGCGCATCGCAGCGTTGAGGGAGTTGCCCTGCCCGGGCGCGTTGATCGTGATCCGTGCCACACCGTCGACCACGTCGTAGGTGATGAGGTCCTCGGTGGTTGGTTCTGTTTGGTCGCCATCGCTTGACATCGGTGGTCAGGTTAGGCGCGCACCTGCGCAGGCCGTGTCGTCCGGCTCAGGCCGTGTCGTCCGGGATGATTCGGCTGGCGCGGTCGTAGGTGACGTAGTTCCAGGCCCAGTTCACCAACACGTTCGCCCGGTTGCGGAACCCGATGAGCATCACGAGGTGGAGCACCAACCATGCGAGCCAGCCGAGTCGGCCCGACAGCCGGATGCCGCCGGGAAGCTGCGCCACCGCATCGTTGCGACCGATCGTGGCCATGGAGCCCTTGTCCACGTAGCCGAACGTGCCCGTGCGCTCCCCTCGGCGGCGGGCCAGGATCGTCTCGGCGGCGAACTCTGCACCTTGCATCGCAACCGGTGCGACCTGCGGCACCAAGTCGCCACCGCTGCCCGTCGAGGCTGCCATGTCGCCCACCACGAACACCTCCGGGTGACCGGGAAGGGTGAGGTCCTCCTCGACGACGACCCGACCGCCCTTTGTCAGCTCGGTGCCAAGTGCCTCCGCCAGCGGATGTGCCTTGACTCCGGCAGTCCAGATCATGGTGTGGGCAGGGATGACGGTCCCATCGGCGAGCCGTACCTGGTCGTGGCGGACCTCAGAGACAGCGGTGTCGACCATGACCTCGACCCCGCGCTTCTCGATCGTATTGCGGGCGCGTTCGGACAGATTCGGGTGGAACCCCGCCAGCAGCCGGTCGCCTGCCTCCACGAGAACGACCCGGCTCGTTCGCAGGTCGAGCCCAGCGAAGTCCTTTCGCAGGACTCCGTGGGCCAGCTCGGAAAGGCCACCGGCCATCTCGACCCCGGTCGGACCGCCGCCCGCAATCACGATCGTGAGCGTGCCGTCAGCCAGGCGCGCCGGATCGGCATAGGCACGCTCGAAGCACATCAGCACATGCGAGCGGAGATCGAGCGCGTCGCCGAGCGACTTCAAGCCGAACGCGTGCTCCTCGACGCCCGGAATCCCATAGGTGTCGGTGACGGCCCCGGCGGCGAGGATCAGGTGGTCATAGGGGAGCGGATCGCCTTCGGCCAACTCGACTGTGCGTGCGTCGAGATCGAAGCCGACCACCCGGCCCAGGCGTACCCGGGCGTTGTCCTGGGAGGAGAAGATGCCTCGAACCGGAAAGCAGATGTCGTCGCCGTCGAGTCCTGCGGTGGCGACCTGGTAGAGCAGCGGTTGGAAGGTGTGGTGGTTACGTCCGTCGACGATGGTGACGTCCAACGG
>JBPCTP010000082.1:0-3133 GCA_051011615.1 Microthrixaceae bacterium
CAGCGCTGGGGAGCGACGCTCTTCGCCCTCGATCATCACCGCGGCTCCGAGGAGAACCAGCCCGGCTGGGAATGGCACGAACCCGATCTGGTGGACCCCGAACTCGGTGTGATGGACACGCTGCCGACGTTCCGGCGCAACACCTTCACCGCCGGGATCGAGGACGTGGTCGTGGCCGTCGTGGGCGACTCACCCACGGTTGCGCGGTGGTGGACCACCCCTGCCGCGATGGTGTTCATCGACGGTGGTCACGGCGTGGAACCGGCCCGGGCCGACTACCGCTGCTGGACCCCTTTCGTCGCACCCGGTGGACTGTTGGCGATCCACGACGTGTTTCCCGATCCGGCCGATGGTGGGCGACCGCCCCATGACGAGATCTACTTGCCGGCGCTGGAGAGTGGTCTCTTCGAGGACGTCTCGGCCACCGGTTCGTTGCGGGTGCTGCGGCGTACCGAATCCGCATAGCTGCTCCCACCCGTGCGCCTGCGCCTGAGAAGCTCGGCTGCACGGCCCGATGCCCAGTCCCATGCGTGCTGTGCGAGCACGCCGGTGAGTATCGACAGGCCGAGCAGTATCACCGGGCTCACCGATGCCTCGAGCGGGGGGTACACCTGCCAGTGGGTCAGGTAGATCCACATCGAGGCCCCACCGACCACGCCGATGGCGGGGGACAGGAACCTGGGCAGGGGCACCTCGCGCAGCCAGATGATGCCGAGCAGGGCCACGGCGATGGTCAGTTCTCGCCCGGTGTCGCCGAACCACCCCGGGAGGGCCACGAGAGCGATCGCTGACACCAGCAGCTTGCGAGGGATCGTCTCGGCCCGCTGGGCGGTCCAGCCGACCATGAACAGCCAGGCAACACCGGTGGCGAGGTTCACCTGCCGGTATTCATGGCCGTACTCGAGGATGCCGAAGCGCACCGTGAGAGTGACTGCCGTGAGGGCCAGTGGCAGGGCGAAGGGCAGTTTCACCACCGCTGAGCGCACCGCAGGGATGCAGAACAGAAGTGCCATCACGGCAAGGATCTGCACCAGGGCTTCGAGATACCAGTAGCGCCACGTATCGCCCCAGGAGTCGGGGCCGAACACGGCGTTGACGAATCCCACGTTCGCCCAGCTGTACCCACCGGTGATCAACACCACAGCCGCCATCCAGAGGGCCGTGGGTACGGCGACCCGGAGAGTCGCGACGAAAAGGCGTCGGTAGCGACCATCCCGCATCGAGGCGGTGAGTGGAAAGCGGCTGAAATTGAAGCCGCTCAGTGCCATCAGCACGTGCGCCCCGCCGCCCAGGTCGGTCAGCTGCACATGGCGGCTCACGACCATCAGGATGCCGAGGGTCCGCAGGACGCCACCGATCTCGACCCGTGCCAGGCGTCTCCCCGTCGAGCCGCCCTCGAGTTCCGCCAGTTCGGAGACTGTCCGTAGGTGCCAGTCCGTGGGCAGGCTGCCGAGGAGCGTTTCAAGCTCCATCGAAACCTCTACGTAGGAGAGCGAATCCCCGCCCAGATCCACGAAGGTCTCCTCAGGTGTGATCCGCCGAGTCGGCAGGGCCGCGGCGAAGACCGAAATCACCGCGGTGACCCGGTCCGTCGGCGACTCGGAAGCACCGGCATCGGCAGCATCCGGACTGGAGTGCATGTGGGCCCCGGCCGCGACGTTCTTCACAAGAGCAGCGCGGACCGACTCCAGGTCGACCTTGCCCGACTCGGTGAGTGGAAGCGTCTGCGTGGTCTCAACCCGCAGCGCCGCCGGGGGCAGGCCGGTCGCAGAGCAGATCAGGTCGATCGTTTGATCCACCAGGCCGTCGGAGCGCGAAGCACCTTGGGTGGACTTCACCGGGTCTGGTTCATCTGAGGGCAATCCAGCCGACTCGACCAAGACGCCAACCAGCTCGGTCGCATCATCCGCGGCGGTGATCCCGACACATGCGCCGGCGACCCCAGCGTCGCCAAGGGCCTCCTCGATCCGTTGCAGGTCCACCCGCAGCCCCATCGGCTTCGCGAAACGGCCGGCCCGGCCCGTGATCTCCCACAGCCCATCAGTGGCCTGGGTGGCCAGGTCACCGGTGTGAAGCTCGGTGATCTCGTTGCCTCGTGCCAGGTCCGCCGGGTCGTGGGCGTAGCCCATCATCACGTTCGGCCCGCTGTAGACGAGTTCTTCCCCGTCGAGGCGGAACTGGCCGCCTGGAATCGGAACTCCTATCGCCCCGGGGCGTTCTGCGGCGAGCTCCGGTGGAAGCCATGCCATCCGCGCAGTTGCCTCGGTCTGGCCGTACATGACCACGAAGTCGAAGCCTCGCTCTTCACCAAGTTGCGCCCATCGGCGTACTGCCTCCGGACCCATCCGGCCGCCGGCCTGCGTGATGGTTCTGATCGTCTCCGGGAGGCAGTCGACACCGCGCCGCTCAATCATCGCGAAGGTGTGCGGTACTCCGGCGAAGCTCGTTGCGCCGCTGCTCTCGGCCAGGTCCCAGCAGCACGGGTCGACAACCCCGGCTTCTGTGAGCACGACTGCTGCGCCGGCCATCAGGTGTGAGTTGAGCACCGACAGGCCGTAGCAGTACTGCAGGGGAAGAGTCGCCAGCGCTCTGTCATCCGGTGTGATGTCGAGGTACTGGGCGATCGCCCTGGCGTTCGACGACACGTTCTCACTCGAGAGCCGCACCAGCTTCGGTGAGCCGGTGGTTCCTGAGGTGCTGAGCAGCAACGCGAGGTCGGGGTGCAGCTCGATCTCCGACGCACCCGTGGATTCCCAGCCCTCGCCTCGCGAGAAGGTGAGGCCGGCTGCAAACCGTTGATCGACTTCGCTCGATCGTGGGCCACCAACTTGCAGCAGCACCGGGTGGCCGGCTGCCATCGCGCCCAGGTAGGCGACCACCGATTCGAGGTCGCGACCGGCGTTGACGACGGCAAGGCGTCGCGGACCCGCGAGGTCACGTGCGGACTCGTCCACGAGTCGCCGGAGTGCGTCATGGGTGATGGAGCCGCGTTCGGTGATCAGTGCTACGTCCTCAGGGCGACCCATTGCGGAGATCGCAGGCCGTGAGTCCCCGAACGCCTGCCCACCTGTGGCTTCGATCACCGGACGCTGCGCACGGGGCGCTGCGCCAGTGGCAGTACTGGTCAGCGTCG
>JBPCTP010000083.1:0-5223 GCA_051011615.1 Microthrixaceae bacterium
GAGATGGACCAACGGGCCAACGGGCTCGCTTCGTACCTGATCGATGCAGGCGCGAAGCAGCAGGACAAGGTGGCGCTATACCTCTACAACTGCCCGGAATACATGGAAGGCACCTTCGCCGCATACAAGGCCGGGCTGGTACCGGTGAACACCAACTACCGCTACCTGGACGACGAGTTGGCCTACCTGTGGGACAACGCCGACGCGGTCGCCGTGATCTTCCACTCCTCGTTCACCGACCGCGTCGAGGCGGTGCGCTCCCGCGTGCCGAAGGTGCAGACCTGGCTCTGGGTCGACGACGGCCAGGGCGATTGCCCCGACTGGGCCACACCATATGAAGATGCAGCGGTCGCGAAGGCTGAGCGCACCGAGGCGGTCTGGCGTCGCTCTGGCGACGACATCCTGATGATCTACACCGGCGGCACCACCGGCATGCCGAAGGGCGTCATGTGGCGCCAGGACGACCTGATCCGCGCAACCTGCTCCACCGGTAATGCATTGCTCACCGAGGACCCGGAGACGGTCGGCGGAGTGGAAGCTGCGATCGCGGAGCTGGCCGGACCCGGCGTGCCCGGAATGCCGGCATGTCCGTTGATGCACGGCACCGGCTGGTTCACCGCCAACATCTATCTCACCCAGGGCGGTTCGGTGGTCTGTCTGGAGGACCGGCATCTCGACGTTGTCGAACTGTTGGAAACCGTGGAGCGAGAGGGCGTCGGGGCCATCACGATCGTGGGAGATGCGTTCGCGAAGCCGATCATCCGCGCGCTCGACGAGAATCCCGGACGCTGGGATCTCTCCAGTCTGGTGCTGATGACGAGCTCCGGAGTGATGTGGAGCGAGCAGGCCAAGAAGGGGCTGCTCGCACACCATCCCACGATGATGCTGATCGACTCGTTCTCCTCATCTGAGGCCCTCGGCATGGGCCAGTCGATCTCCGCTGCAGGTGCAGAGGAGAAGACCGCACACTTCGCGCTCGGCGCCAATGCTGCGGTGTTCGATGACGACGGCAATCCCGTCGAAGCGGGATCCGGGGTGAAGGGTCGAGTTGCGGTGCCCGGCCATGTACCCATCGGGTACTACAAGGATCCCGAGAAGTCCGCTGCGACGTTCATCGAACACGGCGGGGTGCGCTATTCGATGCCGGGCGACTACGCGTCCGTCGACGAAGACGGCTCCATAACACTTCTGGGCCGCGGGTCGGTCTGCATCAACACCGGCGGGGAGAAGGTGTTTCCCGAAGAGGTCGAAGAAGTGCTCAAGCTCGACGACACGGTGGCTGACGCCGTCGTGGTGGGAGTGCCCGACGAGAAGTTCGGAGAAGCGATCACGGCAGTGGTCGAGCCCTCCGGCGCTTCACCCGACGAAGCCGCCCTGATCGCCCATGTGAAGGATCACCTCGCCCACTACAAGGCCCCGAAACGAGTCATCGAGATAGACACGATCGGCCGGGCGCCCAATGCCAAGGTCGACTACAAGCGCATGAAGGCCTACGCACTCGATCAGTTGGGCATCGACGCCTAGGACTGCACACCAGGCCTCGCCCTGCAACGGAAAGACCGGGTTCGGCTGCGGTTCGGTCCTACTTGGCCCGAGGTGACCTGCGCCCGTAGCGTGTCGACCAACTCGGGCCCGCTGGGCGGGCCGATGCCCCGATCAAGGAGTACAGATGTCTGATCTCGGATTCGACGGCCAGGTGGCCATCGTCACCGGCGCAGGAGGCGGCCTCGGTCGCTCACATGCCCTCGAACTCGCCCGCAGGGGCGCTCGGGTGGTGGTCAACGACCTGGGGGGCGCAGTCGATGGCTCCGGTGGCAGCGACTCTGCGGCCCAGAAGGTCGTGGACGAGATCGAAGCTGCCGGCGGCGAGGCCGTGGCGGACCACAACTCGGTGGCCACCGCCGAGGGCGGCGAGGCGATCGTGCAGACGGCTCTGGACGCCTTCGACACCGTCGACATCGTGGTCAACAACGCCGGCATCCTTCGCGACAAGACCTTCCACAACCTCACTCCCGAGTTGCTCGAGCCCGTGATCGCAGTACACCTGCTGGGCGCCTTCTACGTGACCCTGCCTGCATGGAAGATCATGCGCGAGAAGGGCTACGGCCGTGTCGTCAACACCAGCTCGAATTCCGGCCTGCTCGGAAACTTCGGGCAGGCCAACTACGGCGCCGCCAAGCTCGGACTCGTCGGGTTCACCCGGGTACTCGCCAACGAGGGCAAGGCGAAGGGCATCAAGGCCAACGCCATTGCCCCGGTCGCCAAGACCCGAATGACCGAGGACCTGCTCGGCCCCCTCGGCGACAAGCTGGAGCCATCCGAGATCACGCCCACGATCATCTACCTGGCGCATGAGGACTGCCCCGTCAACGGCGAGGTCTACTCCGTGGCGGGTGGAGTCGTGGCCCGTTACTTCATCGGGCTCACCCCCGGTTGGTACGCCGAGGGTCACAGCGCCGAGGACGTGCGTGACCACTTCGAGCAGATCCGTGACGAGACCGGCTACATCGTGCCCGAGGACCCCTCAGGCGAGCTCAAGAAGCTCCTCGAAACCCTGAGCTGACCCACGCAGACACAGCTTTGTGTCGCGGATCTAGCGCCTCGCGTATGGATCCGAGACACAGAGCGTGGTCAGCTGTTCGGCTTGTCGACCGAGGAAGCCGCCTCGGTTCCATCGCGACGGTCGGTTCCATCGCGATGGTCGGTCTCATCGCGAAGGTCGACGAAGTCCTCCGTCGTTGAGTCCGAGCCGTTCGTCGACGATCCGGAGCCATTGATCGATGCACCCGAGCCGTTCGCTGATGACCCAGAGCCTTTCACTGAGGCCGCAGAGCTGCTGGTCGAGTCATTGTCGTCAGCGAAATCTGCGGGCTCGGCTGAGCGGATCTCGTCCTTGGTCTTGTCCATGTCGGCCTTCGCGTCGGCCTGCGCAGCCAACACGGCGGTCTTGGAGTACTTGTCGGCGGTGAATCGCAGCTTGGACTTGAGCACCCGCATCTCGACCTTGTTGTAGACCACGACACTGATCGCGATCGTGACCGCCGCCATGAACGGCAGTCGGAGCAACTGCATGCGCAGCGGAGCATCCTCGCCGCCGGTCATTCCCATGATCAGAAGGAACGGAAGGGCGTGCCAGATGTAGATCGTGTAGGAGCGTTGGCCCATCCACTGGAAGGGCTGCCAAGACCAGGCCCGAGCCAGCCACCAATGGCTGAAGCGCACGAGACAGAACAGGATCAGCGCGAAGCCGATGGCGCCGAGGGTATGGCCGAAGCGGAACCAGTAGGTGGTCTCCAGCATGTCGGGCCGGTTGAACTCCTCGGGTCCGGCCGGCAGGTATTCGAAGTACGGGCCGCCCAGTTTCTCCACGGCCCCCGAAGATGTGTTGAGCATGAGCAGCCACAGGGCGATTCCGGCGGTGCCCATCCACAACAGCCATCGCGAATGGCGATCCGTTGTCTCCTTGGGGAGGTAGGCATTGATGATCGCCAACAGCACGCCGAGCATGAGCGCGTCCGGGCGCTGCAGGAGGATCATCCGCACGCCGGCGATCATGTTCTCGTCGTCCTGGAAGAAGCCCGTGTAGGCGAACCAACGGGCGAGTCCAATGGCGACGAAAGTGATCCCGAGGCCGATGCCGAGCTGCTTGATCCAGTTCTTCTTGATGCACACCAGCACGGTGCCGGCGATGCAGATGTAGAACCACTCCTCCATGCCAAGGGTCCACAGGTGCCACATGGTCCGCTGCTGCTGCATCTCCGGGTCGATCACGTACAACCCATTGGGGAAGAACAGGTGGTACACGTAGCCGACAGCCGCGGCGCCATCTGCCAGCACGTCGGTGATTCCGGGGATCTCGTCGGGTATGGGAACTCCGGCGGCGCGCGAACTGCTGATGGCGATGCCGATCACGATCCATACACCCACGAACAGCCACACCGACGGGAAGAGCCTCAGCCCTCGTCGCCAGTAGAAGGCCTTGAGACCGATCGTGCCGGTGCTGCGGTGCTCCTGGATGAGCAGTGTGGTGATCAGGAAGCCCGAGAGCACGAAGAAGCTGTCGATGATCGTCACCCAGGACTCGACGTACGCAAACAGCGCGTGGCCGACGATCAACATCATCACGCCGATTCCACGGATGCCGTCCATGGAGGTGACCATGCCCAACTTGGGCGCCTGGGAAGTGAAGGGGGCTTTGGTGCTCACTGCTTCGCCTGCTCTGGCACCGTCTCGTCTTCCACGGGTTCAGCGGGTGCCGATGCTGGGGCGGAATCAACCTCGACCGCCGACACCACCTCGCCAGTGACCGGTTGGTCGCCCTTCGGTGGCGGATCCGAACCAGCCGGTTTCGCCCCGTCATCCGGATCACCGGCATCATCGGGATCACCGACCCCGGTCGTGACCATCTTGCCCGTGGTGAGGTCCACGACCTCCTTCTCGGAGGAGAACTTGAGCTTCACCCTCATCATCCTCTGCTCTACGCCGTAGTAGACCGGTATGCCCATGAGGATGCCGAGGGGTACGAGGACGAACACCCGGGTCTTCTCCCCCAGCACCTCGTCGAACCCCGCCACGTCCAGGATCAGCCAGAAGAACAGCGTGTGCCACACATAGAGCGTGTAGGACTGTCGGCCCAACCAGCGCAGAGGCTGCCAGGACAACCAACGGTTGGCCCACCACCCCTTCATCCGGGCCATGGCGAGCAGCGGGATGGCGAAGCTGACAGCACACACTGTGTGGCCGAACTGGATCCACGACATCGTGTTGCCACTCAGGTCGACCTCGCCGTTGGCGATCGGGTACATCGGCACGTACGGAAACGGAATGCCGACGCTGTCGGCCACCGACTTGAGGTAGCTGGAGGCCATCAGCATGGTGCCGAAGAAGATGACCAGGCTGACCGCTGCGATCTTCGGCAACCAGCGCTTCCAGCGGACGCTCAGCTCGGGCAGGTACGCGTTGAGCACTGCGAGGGCAACTCCCCACATGAGTGCGTCGGGCCGGCTCAGCCAGAGCATCGAGAGACCACGAGCCGGCACGCTCGAGTTGGTGGGACCGCCGGGCCAGGGACCTGTGTTGCCCGTCCAGCGCTGCCAGCCGATCCAGAGCGCGCCGGCCACCATGATTACGGCGAGCTGCTTCATCCAGTTGCGGCGGATGGCGACCAGCACGGTGATGCCAATCACGAGATAGAACTGCTCTTCGACTGCGAGTGACCAGTAC
>JBPCTP010000084.1:0-4698 GCA_051011615.1 Microthrixaceae bacterium
GTGGAGGTCGCAACCACAGGGGCAATCTGTCCGACTGGATGCTCATCAAGGACAACCATCTGGCCGGCACGGCCATCACCGATGCCGTGGCAACGGCCCGCGATCGCTGGCCCGGTCGCACGGTCCATGTGGAGTGCGACACATTCGAGCAGTGCAGCGAGGCGATCAACGCCGGTGCTGATGCCGTACTGCTCGACAACATGACCCCCGAGACCGTTCGCAGCTGCGTGCACGAGGCCGAGCGGATCCAGGCCGGAGCCGTGAGACGGACGCTGTTGGAAGTGTCGGGCGGCATCACCCTCGACACAGTGGTCGACTACGCAGCAACCGGCGTCGACCAGATATCCGTGGGCGCGATCACGAATTCGGCACCGGTGGTGGACATCGGCCTCGACATCTGAGTGGGCACGCATCCTCCACCGGGGCCATGCTTGGGGAAACCCACCCACGCTCTGGGCCACCCCATCGAAGCCCCGGGCACACCCATGAACGTGATCTGCCAAACCCACCGAGACATGGGGAACACCCATACAAGCAAGGAGCGGATGTGCTGCTCGTCATCGACGTAGGCAACACACAGACGGTCATCGGGCTCTACGACTCCGGTGACCGCAGTCACGAGTTGCTGGATCACTGGCGCCTGTCCACCCACACCGAGCGCACGAGCGACGAGCTCGCACTCATGCTGCGCGAACTGTTGGCGACGAGGGGGCTTTCCCTTACCGAGGACGTTGCCGGCATGGCGATCTCCTCGGGCGTGCCGACAGTGACCTTCGAGCTGAGGCGGGTATGTGAGCGCTACCTGGATCTCGAGCCCGTCGTTCTCGGCGCAGGTGTACGCACGGGGATGCCGGTGCTGTATGACAACCCCAAGGAGGTCGGTGCAGACCGGATCGCGAACGCGGTTGGCGCTCACGACCTCTCCGGAGGGCCGACGATCGTGGTCGACTTCGGCACCGCCACCACCTTCGACGTGATCTCCGAAAAGGGTGAGTACCTGGGCGGAGCGATATTTCCGGGTATCGAGATCTCGATGGATGCGTTGTTCGGACGAGCTGCGGCACTTCGCCAGGTTGAACTGGTCGAGCCCCGCAGCGTGATCGGCAAGACCACCGTGGAATCGGTGCAGTCCGGCGCGGTGTACGGCTACTCCTCGATGGTCGACGGCATGTGCCGACGCATCGAGGCGACTCTCGGTGAGTCGACCATCGTCAGCACCGGCGGCCTGGCGGGCCTGATTGCGCCCGTTACCGAGACGATCGAGTACGAAGAGCCGTGGCTCACCCTCCACGGATTGCGCCTCATATGGAAGAAGAACCAGGACAGTGACTGATCCCGACCTCGCCCGCAGCGAGGGTTTCGACCAGCCCTACACACATGAAACGGATGCCACCGCGGCCGGCCTCGCCTCCGCGCATGACGGCCTGGAAGCGGGCACCGAGACCGGCGAGGTCGCCTCCATCGCCGGCCGCCTCATGCTCCGCCGGGTGCAGGGAAAGCTCGCCTTCGGCACCCTGGCGGACTCCACGGGACGTATCCAGTTGTTCGCACCTGCGAAGACGACGCCGGCCTTCGAGGACTTCTGCCAGCTCAACCTCGGTGACTGGATCGGTGTGCGTGGCGAGGTGATGACGACGCGGCGAGGCGAGCTGTCGGTGCGCGTGGACTCCTGGACGTTGCTCGCCCCCACCAGGAAGGTCTTCCCCGACAAGTTCCACGGGCTCTCCGATGTCGACCTGCGCTACCGGCAGCGGTACCTGGACCTCTGGGTCACCGAAGAGGCGCGCCAGACCTTCGCATTGCGCTCGCGGACGCTGTCATTGATCCGCCGGTTCATGGAGGACCGAGGATTCCTCGAGGTCGAGACGCCCGTTTTCCATCCGATTCCCGGCGGCGCGACGGCGACCCCGTTCACCACGCACCACAACGCACTCGACATGGAGCTGTACCTGCGGATCGCCCCGGAGCTGTACCTCAAGCGCCTTGTGGTCGGTGGGTTCGAGAAGGTCTTCGAGTTGGCCCGGGTGTTCCGCAACGAAGGGATCTCGAATCGTCACAACCCCGAGTTCACGATGCTCGAGTGCTACGAGGCGTACGGCGATTACAACGTGCACATGGAACTCACAGAGACCCTCGTGGCGATGCTTGCCGAGGAACTCACCGGCTCCACGACCGTGACCTACGACGGCCGTGAGGTCGACCTGTCGGCGCCGTGGAAGCGCGCAACGATGGCTGAGTTGACCTCCGAACGTGTTGGCTCGGAGGTGTCGGTTCACACCGCCGCAGCTGAACTTCGCGAACTGTGCGACACCCACGGGGTGCCTCACGAGGATTCCTGGGGTTCGGGCAAGTTGCTGCTCGAGCTCTACGAGAAGACAACCGAGCACGAGTTGTGGGATCCCGTGTTCGTCACGGACTATCCCGCCGAGGTCTCACCGCTCTCGCGGGCGCACCGCGATGACCCGGAGCTCGTTGAGCGCTTCGAGGGGATCGTGGTGGGCCGAGAACTGTGCAATGGGTTCTCCGAGCTCACCGACCCCGACGAGCAGCGCCGCCGGTTCGCCGACCAGGCGGCCCAGCGCGAAGCTGGCGACGAGGAAGCCATGGCGGTCGACCACGACTACCTCCGTGCACTCGACTACGGACTGCCCCCCACCGTGGGGCTCGGCATCGGCATCGACCGCCTGGTGATGCTGCTGGCTGACGTACACACGATCCGCGACGTGGTCCTGTTCCCGACGCTGCGTCCGGAGGTGCTCGATGGTGCCGAGGCTGTCGATTCGCCGACACCCGGCGACGGTGGCGACGCGGCAAACTGATGTCAGCGCACACCGGCCGGGTTGGCCGAGCGCTTCGAATCGATTCGATTCGGTTTTCGTTTCCCGATGGCGCGGCGGTCCTCGACGACCTGTCGTTGGCGGTCGACGCCGGATCGGTGACCTCCTTGCTGGGCCCGAGCGGTTGCGGCAAGACCACACTGCTGCGAGTGGTCGCGGGTCTCGACGTGGCCGAGTCCGGAACCGTGTCGATCGGCACGCGCGAGCTGACCGGTGTTGGAGTTGATGTGCCGCCGGAGAAGCGCGGCGTTGCGATGGTGTTCCAGGACTGGGCGCTGTTTCCCCACATGGATGTCAACGCCAACATCGCGTTCGGGTTGCCGCGTGAGCAGCGCAGGAATCCATCGGTTGTGGCACCCACGGTGGAGCTGGTCGGGCTCGAGGGGCTCGGATCGAGGATGCCCGAGCAGCTCAGCGGCGGCCAACAGCAACGAGTCGCGCTGGCGAGGGCACTCGCCCAACAGCCCGACGTGCTGTTGCTCGACGAACCGTTCTCGAATCTGGATGCGTCGCTCCGGGCGCGGGTTCGAAGCGACGTTCGCCAGCTGCTGGGGGAGATCGGCGTCACGACCGTGATGGTCACCCATGACCGCGATGAGGCCTTCGTGTTGGGCGACGTGGTGGCGCTCATGCGAGATGGACGAATCGTGCAGAGCGGTACTCCGACGGAGGTGTACCGGGATCCGGTCGACGAATGGTCGGCCAGATTCGTTGGCGAGGTCAACGTTCTCGACGGCGTTGCCGACGGACCCCACGCGGAAACCGTCCTGGGGCGGGTGCCCCTGTCCATCGAGCGGCAGGGTCCGGTCAGGGTCGTGGCCAGGCCCGAGGACCTGTACGTGGCGTTGAGCACAGGTGGATCGTCGGAGACCGACTCGAGCGCGACCCCCGCTTCCGGAGTCGTGGTGCTGGTCGAGTACCACGGCCCCAGAACGCACTACCTGGTAGATGTGGATGACACGCGGATCCGCGTCGAGTCTGCGGGCTGGCCGGTCTGCGAGGTTGGCGACATCGTGGGTGTTGGCGTCGCGGAAACGGCCTTGGGATCCTTCACCCGCTGAGGCCGCATGCGATGCCCTCCAGCCAGGCCACCACATCGGTTGGCTGTGCAAGGGCCACGTCGTGGACCGAGTCGAACAGCACGTAACTCTGGTCGGACCCGTCGAGCGCTTCACGGGCCAGCGACGAGGGAAACCCGTCGGGCGTGAGGGAACAGAACGCAATGTGGCGCTCGACGTTGGGCGCAGCGCCGGGGATCGGATCGAGCGACGGCCCGACGGGGGTGGGTCCGAGGCGCGGATTGATGTAGTCGCACAACGCCTGCGTGTAGCCCTCACCGACGGCCAGTGGCTGTGGGTCGAGCCAGGCGTCTGCCGGTGGAAGTGGGCGATCGCCGCGTGGTCCCGAGAGGTCAACTCCTCGCTGGCCTTCTTCGGGAAGCGGCGAATCGAGGTATGCGACTGCGGCCAGTCGGTCCCCGAGGGCGGGTGCAGCGGCGCGTGCGACCAGGCCGCCCTGGGAATGGCCCACCAGCACGATGTCGCTCAAATCGATCATGTGCGCCAGCCGCGTGAGCTGCTCCACCCAGTCGTCGAGGCTCAACGTCGCGCGTCGCTCGGCGGGCGGCGCGAGCTCGCCCATCCCCACCAGTGTCGGCGCCTCCACCCTGTGCCCCGCTGCCCGCAACGCGCCCGGGACCTGCCCCCAGGCCCATCCGGCACGGAAGGCACCGTGGATCAGCAGGAAGCTCATCAGGCCGGCCAGTCAGCGATGACCACGTCGACGTAGTCCTTGCCGGGTGCGTCCTCGTGGGGGCGCAGGTGCTCGGCGAGGCCACCTATGTGGTCCCCGTATCCGTCGC
>JBPCTP010000085.1:0-2847 GCA_051011615.1 Microthrixaceae bacterium
GGTGCGTGGTGCGTCTGTCACGGATTCTCCATTCGGAGTCGAAGGAATCGGGTCGGTTGATAGTCTCAATATATGAGATACAGTTCCCGACTAATGGGAACAACTGTAAGTGCTGTAGGCGTGTTGGACAAGTCCGTCGTCGTGTTGAATGCGGTGTCCAACGACAAGTTGAGCCTCACCGAACTGGTCGACCGCACGGGACTCACGCGCGCCACGGCGCATCGACTGGCCGCCGGGCTCGAGATCCACGGCATGCTGCGACGCACCACGGATGGCCGCTACGCGCTCGGACTGCACCTGTTGGCGCTCGGTCGAGCTGCCGCTGTGCAGTTCCCACTGGCTGAGCGGGCCCGCCCGGCGATGGAGGAGCTGCGTGACATCACGGGCGAGTCGGTGCAGCTCTACGTGCTCGACGGCGACAGCCGCGTGTGCGTTGCAGCCCTCGAGTCGCCCCACGGCCTGCGCACGATCGTGCCGGTCGGCGCGGCCCTGTCACTCGAGGTGGGTTCCGCCGGCCACGTGCTGTCCCAGCGGGACGCCCACAGCGTCGCCGATGCCGTCGGTGGTGACTGGATCGAGTCGGTCGGCGAACGGGAGCCAGGTGTCGCGAGCGTGTCGGCCCCGGTCTATGGCAGCGACGGTGAGCTGATCGCAGCTGTGTCGGTGTCCGGACCGATCGACCGCATGGGTCCGACCCCCGGTGAGACGCTCGGTCCCGCCGTGGCCGACGCAGCGAGAACCATCTCGGAGCGCTAGGGAATCGGGTTCCCGCTAGCGGCGAGGCTTGCCTCGTTGAGCAGCGGCGCGACGGCGCGACCGTTGGTTGCGGTCTCGCTTCTCCTCGCGTTCGGCTACTTCCGCCTCCGCCTCCAGACGCTCCACCTCGGCCACAAGTGAGTGCCAGGTCGCGAGCCGGTCCGCATCGAGTTCACCGGCATCGATGGCGATCTGTATCCCACAGCCCGGCTCACCACCGTGGGTGCAATCGGCGAACCGGCACCGCTGTGCGAACGGCGACAGGTCCGCGAACGCCCGTTCGAGACCCTCGTCGCTGTGCCAGAGGCCAACTCCGCGGATTCCGGGCGTGTCGATGAGCCAGCGGTCCTCCGTAAGCTCGAGCATCTGCCCGGCCGTGGTGGTGTGTCTGCCGCGCTGGTCGCCCTCGCGCACCTCTGCGGTCAGCTGGACGTCGCGCCCGGCCAAAGAGTTCGCGAGCGTCGACTTTCCGGCGCCGGAGGCGCCCAACAGCACCGCCACGGTGCCTGCGGTCAGGTGAGCGTCCAGGTCTTCGGTGCCACCGGTGGCTACGACGGACACACAGACGACGGGCACCTGGGGTGCATATCTCTGCGCCGCGCGTCGTTCATCTTCTAGTTCGGCGGCCCCGATCATGTCCGCCTTGGTCAACACCACCACGGGCCTGGCACCGCTGTCCCAGGCAAGCACCAACTCCCGGGCCAGTCGCGAAGTGTTCACCCCGGAGTCGACTGCCTGCAGCACGAGCACCACGTCCATGTTGGCGGCGAGCGCCTTCGCCTCGACCGTGACGTCGACTCGTTCGGCTCCGGGAGCGCGGCGCTCGAACACAGTGCGCCGATCGAGGATCTCCTCGATTCGACCGGTTTGTGCGTCCAGGGCACAGACGTCGCCCACCACCACGCGGCGCACCGCCTTGGCGGCAACCACAAGCCGCTCGTCGTTGGGCGAACTCGCCGTCGTAATCCCACCCTTGTCGATCCGCACGACCCTCACCGGCACGAGGGCCGGGTCACCGGAGCGCGCCTGCCATGCGGCCTCCCAGGCAACGTCCCACGCCGGCGGCCGTTGTACGGGGGCGCTGCGGTCGTCGGCGGTCACCACACCAGTGTTGTTGCCAAGCCTGGTCCTTCGCACGCATGGCACCTGATCCTGGCTCGGCGCCGCTGCAACGATGCACCTCGTGGTTGCGGAACGCGAATCGCTCAACCCCCGCTCCTAGGGTGGAAACGTGCACCCCTCGGGCATCGAAACGACCCCGACGCCCTCTGCTCTCGCGGCCATAGACATCGGAACCAACTCGGTTCACATGGTCGTCGCCAGGGTTGTGTCCCCAGAGCGTTTCGAAGTGCTGACACGTCACAAGGAGATGGTGCGGCTCGGCTCGGGTGTAGGCGACATGGTGCATCTTGAAACTGATGCGATCGAGCGGGGTGTTGCCGCGCTGCGACGGTGCCAGGAGATCGCCCGTGGATTCGACGCGGAGGTGTGGGCGGTGGCCACCTCTGCGGTTCGTGAGGCAGCCAACAGTGACGGTTTCCTGCGTCGGGCCTATGAGGAGGCCGGTGTCTCCATAAACGTGATCTCCGGCGTGGAGGAGGCCCGGTTGATCCAACTCGGTGTGCTCCAGTCGCTGCCGGTGTTCGACAAACGACTGCTGTTGGTCGATGTGGGTGGCGGGTCCACCGAGGTGTTGTTCGGCACCGGTGGCGACGTTCGTTACGCACGCTCGTTGAAGCTCGGCTCCCTTCGGATGACCCAGCGATTCTTTCCTGATGGAATCGTCGAGGCCGATGCCGTGCAGCGGTGTCGGAAGTTCATCCGGTCGCGACTCGCCGCGGCGGTTCACGAGGCCCACGGGCTCGACCACGACGTCGCCGTGGCATCCTCGGGCACGGCGGAGTCGCTCGCGGTCATGGCCATTGCGCGTCGGGGCGAGGAGGCTCCCTCCGACATGAACGCCCAGCGCCTCACCCGCAAGGCGCTGGGAAAGGTGATCGACGACCTGGCCTCAGCGACCACCACCAAGGAGCGCCTTGCGCTGCCTGCGATCGACTCGGCGCGAGCAGACATCCTGCTGGGCGGCGCAAT
>JBPCTP010000086.1:0-3765 GCA_051011615.1 Microthrixaceae bacterium
GCCAAGGTCTGTCCGACTCCTCGATCACCCGCATGCTCGTGTCGGTGCGAGGTCTGTATCGACACCTGCACGCGGAGGGACTAATCACGACCGACCCCACAGCAGAGTTGGAGTTGCCCTCGGGCACGGACTCGCTGCCCAAGGCACTGCGAGTGGAGGAGGTCGCAAGGATTCTGGACTCCGTCGCGGCCGAGTCCGAGGGTGGCGACCCGATCGCGTTGCGAGACTCTGCGTTGCTGGAGTTTCTCTACGGAACCGGGGCACGCGTCTCAGAGGCGTGCGGCCTGCGATTCTCCGATGTCGACCTGGATGCCCGGCTCGGCCGTGTGCTGGGCAAGAGGGACAAGGAACGGATGGTGCCTCTCGGCGCCCCAGTGGTGCACGCCATGGCGCGTTGGTTGGATGACGGCCGTGGTGAGCTGATCTCCAAGCGCTCGACTCGAGACGACCTCGAGTCGGTGTTCCTCGGCGCTCGTGGACGCAGGTTGTCTCGCCAGGCTGCGTGGACGGCCTTGAACAGGCGCGCTCAGGAGGCCGGGGTGCAAGGCGAGATCAGCCCTCACGTGATGAGGCACTCCTGTGCCACCCACATGCTCGAAGGCGGTGCGGACATCCGCACCGTGGCCGAGTTGCTGGGCCATGCCTCGGTCAGCACGACGCAGATCTACACCCGCGTCGCGACGGATGCACTGTTCGACTCGTACAGGGCAGCTCATCCGAGGGCGTCGGCCAGGCACACGTCCGCAACACAGCGGAGCCCCGGTTCGGAGCCGAACTCCGGATCACAGACGGCCACACCGGCAGGCACCCCATGAAGCTGCAGCCGCTTCACCGTACGGGGAGGTTCTTCTCCACTGCCTTCGGTGGCGGGCCGAGTGCGGAGGACACGGAGTGGGCCCTCGCACAGTTGAGCGACCGCGAGAAGCGCCTGTTCGCCCAGATGCGGCCGTCCGACAGGGCGCACTCGATAGCGGTCGCCCAGGCGGTCCAGCGACACTACGAGGCAATGGAGGAGGTCGCTCCGGCGTGGGTGATGCCCGCAGCCCTGCTTCACGACGTGGGAAAGACCGTCGCCGGGCTCGGTGTGTACGGGCGTACGGTCGCCACCCTGTCGGGATGGGTGGGTGGCGCGGAGATGGCCGAACAATGGGCTGACACAACCGGGTTCACCCGCCGGGTCGGTCTGTACATGCAGTATCCACGGCTCGGAGCGGAACTGCTGGAGGTCAACGAGTCAGATCCGCTGGTCGTGGCATGGGCGGCGGAACACCACCTGCCGGCCGAAGACTGGACCGTGCCTGCCGACGACGGGGCAGTGCTGGCGGCTGCCGACGACGGCAAGCTCTGACCCTGCAGTTGGTGAGCGGTCAGGCTCTGGGCAGCAGGCCGACTGCGGCGGTGGCACGATCCAGCACCGGTGCCGCTACCTCGGTCGCCTTCTCGGCGCCGACCCGCAGGAGTCTTGCGGTCTCCGCCGGGTCGTCGCGGAGTTCCGCGAAACGTTGCTGGATGGGTTCCAGCATCGACACGACTGCGTCGGCCGTGTCGCCCTTGAGGGGGCCGTACTGCTCGTAGTCGTCGGCCAGTGCCACGGGGTCCTTGCCGGTGGCCGCACCGAGTATCCCGAGCAGGTTGCTCACGCCGGGCTTGTCGGCCGGGTCCCACCGGACCTCGTTGTCGGAGTCGGTTACCGCGCGTTTGAACTTCTTGGCGGTTGTCGCCAGATCATCGGTCAGCAGAATCGTTCCGGCATCGGACTCGGCCGACTTCGACATCTTGGCGGTGGGATCCTGAAGGTCCATCACCCGTGCTCCGGCGGCCGGGACGACCACTTCGGGGACCACGAAGGTGTCTCCATAGCGGCTGTTGAAGCGCTCTGCGACGTCGCGGGTCAGCTCGATGTGCTGGCGTTGGTCCTCACCAACCGGCACCTCGTTGGTGTCGTACAACAGCACGTCCGCGACCTGGAGTGTCGGATAGGTGAACAGGCCCGCGGAGATGAAGTCCCGCTGGCGATCAGCCTTGTCCTTGAATTGGGTCATCCGTGACAACTCGCCGAAGCTGGTGGTGCACTGCACCAACCAGGCCAGCTCGGTGTGCTGGGTGACGTGGCTCTGCACGAACAGGGTGCAGGTCTCGGGATCGAGTCCGCCGGCGATCAACACCTGGGCCAGCTCCAGGCTCTTGTCGGCCACCACGCCCGGTTCCTTCGGGACCGTCAGCGCGTGGAGGTCAACGATGCAGAAGAAGCTGTCCGCTGCGTGTTGGTCATCGACCCAGTTGCGAACGGCACCCAGGTAGTTGCCCAGGTGCAGGTCGCCTGTGGGCTGGATACCTGAAAAGACACGGGTCACCGCCCGGATCGTAACCAGAGCGCGGCCCGGGATGGCAAATCACATGGGTGTAAGCAACTGCCTCGGCCGGGTTGTAGGATCTTTCGGTGCCCTACGACGTGCAGACCCCCGTGTTCGAGGGTCCCTTCGATCTCCTCTTGCACCTGATCCTGCGCGAACAGGTGGATCTCTACGACGTCTCGTTGTCCACCATTGTGGATGGCTACCTGCAACACCTCACCACCATGGAAGACCTGGACCTGGAGGTGGCGACGGAGTTCCTGCTCATCGCAGCGACCCTGGTTGAACTCAAGACCAAGCGACTCCTGCCAGAGGATCCCGACGTGGACCTCGACGACGAACTCGCCCTCTGGGAGGAGCGGGACATCCTCCTTTCGAGACTTCTGGAGTGCAAGACCTTCAAGGACGCTGCACGAACGATCTCGACGCTGCACGATCTGGCCTCTCGCTCTGTGGCCCGACGATGCGGACCCGACGAGCGCTTCGTGGAACTCACTCCGGACCTACTGGACGGCGTTTCTCCCGAGCAGGTCCGTGCAGCCTTCCTGCGGGCGATGGCGCCCCGTCCGGAGCCGCGCATCGATCTGTTCCACGTGGCGCCCATCAAGATCTCGGTCATGGACACGGTGGCGGATCTCTGCCGTGAGCTCCCGCAGGTGCGCAGCGTGACCTTCCGCGAGTTGACCGACCAGCTCGTGGACCGGATGGAGGTGATCGTGAACTTCCTGGCGATACTCGAGTTGTTCAAGCAGGGGCTGGTGGAACTGTCCCAACCCCGCACGTTCGGCGACATCGAATTGCGCTGGTGCGGACCGGATTCCATGACCGCAGAAGAGCTGGAGCTGGTGGATGTCTACGACGGATGACCAGGAGACGCCCGCTGCTGACGCTCATGAGCCCGCAGCTGGTGTTCACGAGACGGCACCAGCGGATCTGCAGCGAATACTGGAAGCGGTGTTGATGGTCGCCGAGGAGCCCGCTGATCCTCGGTTGCTCAGTGAGCTGTGTGAGGTCAAGCAGGCGGTTCTCGAGGAGACCCTCGTCTCGATGGCCGCCGACTACGAGTCCGAACAACGCGGTTTCACCCTCGTGAAGGTGGCCGGCGGTTGGCGCTTCCAGAGCGACGAGTGGGCCAACAGCTATGTCGAGCGCTTCGTGCTGTCCGGCCAATCGGCGCGTCTCTCTGCAGCAGCACTCGAAACCCTGGCGATAGTTGCCTACAAGCAGCCGATATCGCGTGCTCAGATCGCTGCCATCCGTGGCGTGAATGTCGACGGGGTGATCCGCACACTCAGCCAGCGCGGCTACATAGTCGAGGTGGGCCAGGATCCCGGTCCGGGACAGGCAACCCTGTTCGGCACCACCGGGCAGTTCCTGGAACGACTTGGACTCAACGCGCTCGATGAGTTGC
>JBPCTP010000087.1:0-2869 GCA_051011615.1 Microthrixaceae bacterium
TTGCCTGCTCGGAGTCGTTGGGGGTCGCGGAGCTGGTTGAGCCCGTCTACCGATCCGCTGCCAGCACCGCCGGGGATCTTTCAGCAAGGCTTTCCGGGAGCAGCGGCGCCGTGCTCTCGATCGGTAGCGGACTTCGCGGCGGCGCACACCCGTCGCACCCGATGGATGAATGCCCTCGGGTGCTGAACGAACATGCATTGGGCGATGACCTGGGCCTGCCGATGGCGACTTCGTGGCATGCGCTGGAGGAGAGTCTGACCCGGCCCGGACCGTCGGTGACCGTGCTTCGCTTCGAGGCCTGAGTCAGCCGACTGCTTCGCAATGGGCCGGGAGTCCGGCTCGTTAGGATGCGAGCTGCGGATCATCTGTAGGTGACGGACCGCAACACCCCGAACAGGTTTGGAGCACAAATGTCTAACGCCGCCGCGAACGGTGACATCGAGGCACTCGGGATCAATGTGATCCGCGGGTTGGCAATGGACGGCCCACGCGCTGCCAACTCCGGTCACCAGGGCACAGCCATGGCCCTCGCTCCCCTGGCTCACGTGCTGTTCACCCGGATCCTGCGCTATGACTCCTCTGCTCCTCACTGGGCGGACCGCGATCGCTTCATCCTGAGCCCCGGCCACGCTTCGATCCTTCTCTACTCGATGCTCTACCTGACCGGATACAGCCTCACACTCGACGACATCAAGGAGTTCCGTCAGTGGGGATCGCTTACCCCCGGGCACCCCGAGCGCGGACACACCGAAGGTGTGGAGGTCACGACCGGACCGCTGGGCCAGGGTTTCGCCAACGGTGTGGGAATGGCCATGGCCGAACAGTCGCTGCGTGAACGTTTCGGCAGCGACGTGTGCGACCACTTCATCCACGCAATCGTCTCCGACGGCGACCTGGAGGAGGGTGTTTCACACGAGGCGGCTTCGCTGGCGGGACACCTCCGCCTCGGCCGCATGGTGTACGTCTACGACGACAACCACGTGTCCATAGACGGGCCCACCGAGATAGCGCTCACCGATGATCCGGTGAAGCGCTTCGAGGCCTACGGGTGGCACGTGCAGGACCTGGGAGAGGCATCCGAGGACCTGGACGCGCTCGAGGCCGCCGTACGAGCGGGCCGGGAGGAACAGGAGCGTCCGAGCATCGTCGTCGTACGAAGCCACATCGGTTACCCGTCACCGATGCACACCGACGATCCGGCCGCCCACGGCCTGGCATTCAGCACCGAGGACATCTCGGCGACCAAGGAGGTCATGGGAATCCCCGACCAGCCGTTCTGGGTTCCCGACGAGGTCCTCGACTACTACCGCCAGGCCGGCGCCCGGGGTGCCATCGCCCGCGAGGACTGGGAACAGCGCAGCGCTGCATCACTGGTCGGCCGTGAGGCCGAATGGGAAGCGACCATGACGGCGCGCCCGATCGGCAAGGACTGGTCATCCGATCTGCCCGTGTTCTCCAGCGACGACTCACCGGCAACACGGGCCGCCAACCAGAAGGTCCTCCAGGTGGTGGACCGTCACGTCCCGGGCGTGCTCGGCGGGTCGGCCGACCTGACCGGCAACACCGGCACCAAGCTCGAGGAGGCTGTCGCCCTCGAACCCGAAACACGCGACGGGCGCCAGGTGCACTACGGGATCCGCGAGCACGCCATGGGCTCAGCCCTCGTGGGTGCTGCGTGTCACGGTGGTGTGCTGCCGATCTCGGGCACCTTCCTCGTGTTCTCCGACTACATGCGTGGAGCGGTTCGCGTTGCCGCTCTGTCGGAGGCGAAGTGCATCTTCGTGTGGAGTCACGACTCCGTCGGCGTGGGCGAGGACGGCCCAACCCACCAGCCCATCGAGCACGTGATGTCGCTACGACTCATCCCTCAACTCACCGTCATCCGTCCATGCGACGGCAACGAGGTCGCCGGCGCGTGGAAGGCCGCTGTCGAGGGGAACGGACCCGTTGCAATGATCACCAGCCGGCAGTCCACCCCGACTCTGGAGGGCACGGCGGAGCTCGCCCACGACGGTGTCGCCCATGGTGCCTATGCGCTTCAGGGCGACCCCGGACCCGAGGTGGTACTCATCGGCACCGGCACCGAGGTCGCGGTCGCAGTCGATGCGGCGGAGGTTCTTCGCCGCGAAGGACTTGCGGTGCGAGTCGTGTCGATGCCCTCGTGGGAACTCTTCGAGGCCCAGGATGCCGCTTACAGGGACTCGGTGCTTCCTGCAGGGGTGCCCACGGTTTCGGTCGAAGCCGGCGTGACCACCGGCTGGCAGCGGTGGGCACAGGCGAGTGTCGGCATCGACCGATTCGGCGCGTCCGCACCGGGTGCCCGTGTGATGGAAGAACTCGGCATCACCGCCGGTGCCGTGGCCACGCAGGCTCGCGCTCTGTTGGGTCGCTGACGCGGAAAGGCCGGGTCCTGTGGGACCCGGCCTTTCCAGTTGTCACGGCTCCGCAGGGTCGGTGTCAGCCCTGTGCCTTCGAGCGACGGGAGAGCACTGAGAGACCGGCTGCGAGAAGGCCGGCGCTCAACAGTCCCGCACCCACGACCGGCAACTTGGAATCATTGCCGGTGTAGGCGAGTTCCTTGCCTCCCGAGCGTTCCTCGGTGCGTTCCTCGACCTCGGGTTCGGGGTATCTGGGCTGGGTCGTCTCGGGAACGGTTGTTTCCGGGACATCCTCGGGCACGTCGTCTGGCGTGTCCTCAGGTTCGCAGAGCTGCTCCTTGCAGTCCGGAACCTCGGGTTCACAAGGCTCCTCGCACGGATCTCCGGGTTCATCATCCGGCTCCTCACAGAGGCCATCGCACGGATCGTCCGGTTCCTCGCCCGGCTCGTCATCACCCGGATCATCGTCGTCACCGGGAACGTCCGGATCG
>JBPCTP010000088.1:0-4699 GCA_051011615.1 Microthrixaceae bacterium
GGCTAGCTCTGAGCAGTCCGTAGACCCTCCACCACCTCGGCGAAGTGGTGGGGATCGGGCGCGCGGTTGTTCACGAGGCTCACCGAATCGCTGATGCCATCGAGTCGGGCACGGATCGCTGGTGCAATCTCATGCGGCTCACCAACCACGGCGATGGTGGAGATCAACTCGTCGTCGATCAGGTTGGACATCTCGGACCAGCGACCGTCGCGCGCCATCGCCCTGAGGGTCGGGTGCAGGTCGCCGTAGCCATGGAGCTCGAAGATCGGCTGGTACGCCGGGGTCGTGCCGTAGAACGCGAGCTGTTCCCGAACTGCCTCACGGCTGCGGGTCATCTCGGACTCGTCGCGCCCGGTGACCACGATCGTCACGCACACGATCTCGACGTCGACCGGATCCCGACCTGCCAATGCGGCCCCCTCGGCGATTGCCGGGAGAGTGATCTCCTCGAGCGAACGCCGCGTATTGACCGGATGGACAAGGAACCCGTCCGCTACCTCGCCGGCCACGCGAGTCATCAGCGGGCCGACACCGGCGGTGAACACCGGTGGCCGGCCGAACTCGTTGGGACCCGGATCGAAGGCTGGGACCATGCGGGTGTGCGTGTAGAAGTCGCCACGGAACTCGAGTGGAACGCCGTCCTGCCACGTGTCCCAGATGGCGTGGATACCTAGCACCATCTCGCGCAGCCGCCTGGCGGGCTCGGACCATGGCATCGAGAAGCGCTGCTCGACGTGTGGCCGTATCTGGGTGCCGATACCCAGTGTGAATCGGCCACCCGTGATTGTCTGGAGGTCCCACGCTGCATTGGCGAGGGTCATCGGAGTGCGGGCGAATGCGATGGCGATCGCAGTTCCCAGCTGGATAAGGTCGGTGTGTTCGGCCGCGACCGCCAGCGGCAGGAACGGGTCGTGTTTCGCCTCGAAGGAAAAGGCGCGGTCGTAACCGACGACTTCCAACTCGCTGTAGATCGTTCGGGCCGAGGAAACGTTGTCGGTCGGGACGGTCATCGAAACGTGCACCCGAAGAGTCGACCTCCACGATGGAGCCAGGTCAAACCCGACGACCAGTAGCGTTGAGGCGTGACCGATCCGCAACCCGCCGGCCAGCCCGCACCCGAGGTGCAGGCAACAGGCGCCGGCATTGACGATGCCTTCCGGCCGCCCGGAGACCATTGGGTTCCCGTGTCCGCGAAGCTCGCTGTCGCCCGTCGCATCACACTGTTGATGGTGCTGCTGTTTCCGGCGGTGGGTGCAGCCATCCTCGCCGCCTTCGGCCAGACGGCATGGGCCGTTGCGATCGCTGTGGCCACCCTCGTACTTCTGGTCTGGCTGTGGTGGCTGATCGGACGCCGGGTGCGCTCCTTCGGGTACGCAGAACGCGCAGATGACCTGCTCGTCACCAGCGGGATCCTGTTCAGGCGCCTGGTCGTGGTGCCGTACGGGCGCATGCAGTTGGTGGACCTGACCGCTGGCCCCCTGGACCGGGCTCTTGGCGTGGCAACCGTGCAGCTCCACACCGCCGCCGCAACAACGGACGCGACGATCCCGGGTCTGCCACCCGATGACGCGGGTGCCCTGCGTGACCGCCTGGCTGCGCGTGGCGAAGAACGCTCCGCCGGGCTGTGACCGACCAAGCAGGGTCTGAACAATTGGCCTCTGGCCAATCCGGTTTCGGCCAACCGACTTCCGGCCAGCCCGTGCTCGACCGAAAGCTGAATCGTCTGACCCCGTGGGCGAGGGCTACGTCGATCTCGCCCGGCGTGATCATCGTGGTGCTGTTCTTCGGTGCCGGAAGCGGCTGGGCGCGCGTCGCAGCGGCGGCAGCCACGCTGCTGGTGCTGTTCACCTTCGGGGTCGGGATCATGTACCTGGAGTGGAAGCGGTACAGCTTCGGCTTCGATGACACAGGCGACTTCCGCGTGGAAAAGGGGGTCATCCAGCACAGCCACCAGAAGGTGCAGCTCTCACGGCTTCAATCAGTGGAGGTCGCGCAGCCGCTGATTCCCCGCCTGTTCGGACTCGCCGAGGTGGTCGTCGAGGTGGCGGGTGCCGGAGACTCGCGCGTGAAGGTCAGCTACCTCGACAACGCGGGTGCCCAGGCACTTCGTAACGAGATCGTTGCTCGGGCAGCAGGCGTGGACGCGACTGCGCCCAGCGCACCGGAAGCCGTCCTCACGGCGGTGGACAACAACCAGCTGCTGCTGTCGCTGCTGCTGCGATTCAGCACCCTCGGTTTGTTCGTGCTGACAGGTCTACTTCTGGTGACCGCGTTTCTCACCGGAGGTTGGGGTGCACTCGGCATCGCGCTGGTTACCGGCGGTGTCCCGGCCTTCGGGGTCGTCAACGAGTTCCTCCAGAAGTACGGCTTCACCGTCGCCGAGAGTCCCGACGGCCTACGCGTCCGCCATGGGCTCACCAGCACGATCGCCAGCACCGTGCCACCGGGCAGGGTGCATGCGGTTGGTTTCCGCTCCGGACCGATCTGGAGGATGTTCGGGTGGGTGAAGGTGGTTGTGGACCTCGGCGGCAATCCGGGCTCGGGGGACAACAACCGCGACTCGACCACACTCATTCCGGTGACCGACTGGGACACCGCACTCATGGTGGTCGGCAAGATCCTGCCCGGGGTCGACCTCTCCGACATCGACTTCGCGCCCGCGCCCGAGCGCGCTCGCTGGCGTGCTCCGATCCAGCGTCGCCGGATCGGCTACGCAGTGCACGACGAGGTCTTCATCGCACGCCGTGGCCGGATCGAACAGTGGCTCGCGGTGGTACCGCACGGGCGGGTGCAGTCGGTCAGGATCACACAGGGCCCCTACGAGCGGTCACTCAGGCTGGGCTCCCTGCATCTCGACACGGTTCCCGGGCCGGTACATGTCACCGTGCCGCACATGGACATCGCCGGGATCCGAAGTCTCGCCGAACAGGAACAGGACCGTGCGCGTGCAGCACGCATCGGTGCCGGGCCAGACCGATGGATGAGGACCTGATCAGCGGGTGCCGCTGAACTGCAGGCCGTCGAAGTTGCCCTTCGTGCGCCAACGGTGGATGTAGTTGAAGTACGCCACCGGACCCTGCGGATAGCCGGCTGCATTGAGGCGTTCGCGCCGCCCGAGGGGCTGGCCCTCGTTGTTGTAGTAGCCGGGTGTGCAATCAGGACTTCCGAGTATTCCTGCGCCCCCGCTCGTGTCGAACTGGGCGACCCATGCCTGCTCGGCTTCCTCGGTCGCCTCGACCTCCGCGGCACCGACCTCCTCGGCATGCGAGACAACGGCCGCTATCGACTTGCCTGCCTCGTCGAGGTTCGAGGTGATGTTCGAGATCAGGTTCGCGCCCTGACTGAGGCCGATGATGAACAGGTTCGGGAAGCTGTGTACGTGAACGCCGTGGAGGCTCTGCATGCCGTCAGCCCAGCGGTCCGAAAGCTTCACTCCGCCGCGGCCGACCGTTTCGTAGTTCGCCTTGTGCGAAATACTCACCTCGAAACCGGAGGCGAACACGATGCAATCGAGGTCGTGGTGCTCGCCGTTGGCCCACACACCGGCCTCGTCAATGCGTTCCACACCCTGACCGTCGGTGTCGACGAGGTGGCATCCCGGCTCGTTGTAGGCCTGGAGGTACTCGTCGTGGAAGCACGGCCTCTTGCAGAGCTGTCGGTACCAGGGCTTGAGCATCTCCGCTGTGGCGGGATCCTCGACCACCTGCTCACAGCGTGCGCGGATCTCGTCCATCTTCTCGTCGTCGGACTCCTCGTAGGCTCGCAACATCACCGCGAGGGGGTTGTCACTGTCGCCACCTCCGGATGAAACCTCCTCGAAGATGCGGTCTCGGATTCGCTGCGCGATGTCGGTCCAGCCGTCCTTCACATGGTCGACGTCGGCGAAGCCTCCGGTCTGCAGTGTCGCGAAGTTCATCAGCCATTCGCGCTGCCAGCCGGACTCGAGCTTGGCGAATTCGTCGGGATCGATCGGGTGGTTGTTGCGGACGTCGATCGAGCTGGGAGTCCGCTGGAAGACGTACAGCTCCCGGGCGTCACGGGCCAGCGCCGGGATGCACTGGACTGCCGTGGCGCCGGTTCCGATGATTCCAACCCGCTTGTCGGCCAGGTTCTCCATCGGAGCGCCGCCGGGGCCGCCACCGGTGTAGTCGTAGTCCCACCGCGCGGTGTGGAACGCATGGCCGGCGAAGGACTCGATCCCGGCGATGCCCGGGAGCTTGGGGATGTTCAGCGGCCCGGTGCCCATCGCAACGAACCGCGCCCTCACAGTGTCCCCACGGTTGGTGGAGATGACCCACCGATCGGATTCGTCGTCCCACTCGAGTGACTCGACCTGGGTGGAGAACAGTCCGTTGCGCCAAAGGTCGTACTGCTTGGCGATCCGGCGGGCATGCTCGTAGATCTCCGCGCCGTAGACGTACTTCATGGAGGGCATGTAGCCCGTCTCCTCGAGCAGCGGGAGATAGATCATCGCTGCGGTGTCGCACATCGCACCGGGGTAGCGGTTCCAGTACCAGGCACCGCCCACGTCTCCGCCACCGTCGATCAGCCGAAGATCGTTGATCCCGGCCTCCTTCAAGCGCGCACCGACACAGAGCCCGGAAAAGCCCGCACCGATCAGGGCCACCGTGACCTCGTCGCGCACAGGCGCGCGCTCGGCCTTTTCGACGTAGGGATCCTCGAGGAGATGGGCGAAGCG
>JBPCTP010000089.1:0-5359 GCA_051011615.1 Microthrixaceae bacterium
AGATAACGCTGGGCGTTGAGACCGACTCCCTCGATGCCGACGGCGAGGTGACGGCTACCCATTCCATGACCCCACCGGATGGGGCCGTTATGGAGCGTGCAGCGGCGAAGTTGAGCGGGGACATCATGCAGGTGCCTCCGATGGTCTCAGCGATCAAGGTGGACGGAAAGCGGCTGCACCAACTCGCGCGTGAGGGCAAGGAGGTCGACCGTGAGCCCCGCCCGGTGAGGGTGGGTCGTTTCGATGTCGCCTCGACAGCGGATCCGTTGGTGTGGAACGCGACGATCGATTGCTCCTCGGGTACCTATGTGCGCGTGTTGGCGGCGGATCTCGGCAAGGACCTGGGTGGGGGAGCGCACCTCTCGCGCCTGCGGCGCACTGCGGTCGGCCCGT
Organism: Microthrixaceae bacterium; assembly: GCA_051011615.1. Lineage (GTDB taxonomy): Bacteria > Actinomycetota > Acidimicrobiia > Acidimicrobiales > Microtrichaceae > JBPCTP01. The sequence goes on from JBPCTP010000089.1 coordinate 394, forward strand.
TCGTGATTGACGAGGCCGGAACAATGGAATCCGCCTCGGTGCTCGACATGGGCGCGGTGGCTCGCGTTATGGAAACCGCAGTCGTCACCGACGAGGTGGCGGCCCTGGTGGCCAACGGGCGGGTGCTTCCAATGGGCGAAGTCGGCCCAACCCAGGAAGCTGACGGGCCGTGGGCAGTGCTCGGGCCCGAATCGACTCTGCTTGCGGTGTATGAACGCCACGGTGCTGACACGGCCAAGCCCGTGATGGTGGTGCCTACCTGAGGCCTGCAGTGGCGGCACCGGTCAGTCGCCCTTGTGACCTGGGGCCGTGGCCGTGGCTCGGACGCAAGTAGCTTGTCGTCGTGCAGATCGTGCGAGACACATCGGAGTGCCCTCAGCCGTCGGAAGGTGCCGTGGTCACCATCGGCGCCTACGACGGGGTGCATCTCGGGCACCGTGCGGTGATCGCCGACGTCTGCCGCCGTGCCCGCGAGTCAGGGCATCGCAGCGCGTTGGTCACCTTCGACAGGCATCCGGCCCAGGTGATCCGCCCGGAGTCTGCACCGCTGCTGTTGACGGATCTGGACCAGCGGCTCGAACTGCTCGAAACGACCGGGCTGGATGTGGTCGTGGTCATCGGCTTCGATGAGGAACGGGCAAGGGAAACCGCCCAGGAGTTCGTGCGGGAGGTCCTGGTCGGCTGCTTGAACGCAGCGGAGGTCGTGGTGGGGGAGGACTTCCACTTCGGATACCGCCGCGGGGGCAACGTTGCGCTGCTGGAGGAGATGGGCGGCGAGCTGGGATTCCAGGTGACCGGCATGCGGCTCGTCGGTCCCGACGGCGAGGCTGCCCGTGACGACGCCCAGGTGTCATCCACAGCCATACGGCGTGCACTGCACCAGGGCCGCTTGGAAGATGCCATCGCGATGCTCGGTCGTCCCCATGAGATGCGCGGCCCGGTGGTCCAGGGCGACCAGCGCGGCCGCACCATCGGCTTTCCGACAGCGAATGTGGCGATACGGGACGAGATGTTGATGCCGGCCGACGGGATCTACGCCGGCCATCTGCTTCGGCACGCGGGCGCGGAGGAGCTGCCGGCGGCGATCTACCTCGGGCATCGGCCCACGTTCTACGACGAGGATGCCGCAACGCTTCTGGAAGTCCATGCGTTGGGCTTCGAGGGCGACCTCTACGGTGAGGAAGTTGCGGTGCGGTTTGCGCACCGCATCCGCGGGGATCGCCGGTTCGAGTCGGTGGAGGAGTTGGCCGAACAGTTGGGTCGGGACTGCTCGGAAGCTCAGCGCCTCCTGGCTTGAAGGGCGCTTGGGGGGCGTGGTGCGGCGCCGGATGCCTACGGGCAGTTTCGCCCGTCGCCCAACTGCAGTGGTGCCGGTACCCTGATTTGTACGGACGTTTACCCCAGGGTGAGGCTGAGTAACGGTCTCGACCGGTAACTTGGAATCACGCTGTTGGGCGAACGGCGTGCGAAAGGGCCAGATGTCTCAGTTGCTTGATCCGATCGAAGGCCCGGTTCTCGACGAGCCGTTGGCCGACGGAGCGGTCGAGGTTCCCCATCTGGCGCGTCATGAGATCCTGCTCGAGGACGGCCACACGGTGGGAGTAACCGTTGCCGGCGAAGGTGTACCCCTCGTGGTGGTCCACGGGTTCTCCGCAGAAGGATTTCTGTACGCACAATCGCTGTCGCGATTGGTGTCGATGGGATTCCGCGTGGTGGCGATCGATACCGCCGGCCACGGTGCCACCCAGGGCCTGCCGTTGTCGGGCCACAACATCAACGACTACGCCGAGCTGCTGGGTCGTGCCATCGACGAGCTCGGTATCGAGAGGTTCGTGCTGGCGGGCCACTCCATGGGTGGGCAGCTGATAGCCCGTCTCGGGGCTCGTTGGCCGGATCGCACCCTTGGTGTGGTGTTCATAGATGCGATCGTCGGCGACACCTGGGATCGCATGGTCTACCTGTTCCGGGTGAACCCGCTGCTGCTGGCCGGAATGGGTGCCATGTTGATGGTGGACTCGGTGTCGATCGCCCCGACGTTCACGGACCCGACCCAGGCCGTGAAGTTGATGCGGTTGGTGGCCCCGACGTTGGTTGGCCATGCCACCAAGCCCTGGCGACTCCTCGGGCCGATGCGTTCGATCCTGCGCACCCGGTCCAGTCGCTATGCCCTGGATGAACTGAAACGTCATGACGTGCCGGTTGTGGCGATCCACGGCAGCCTCGACTTCGCAGTGCCACACCGCACGGCTCGCGACACTGCCGAACGCACCGATGGCACGCTGGTCACCGTTGAGCGCGGCGGTCACTCATGGCTGCTGCGAGACCCCGAGTCCTTGCCTGCGATCATGGCCGAACTCCTGGCGGGGCCCCTCGGCGATGGCATCCGCAGCGGTTTACGTGAGGCAGGGCTCCGCAAGCGCAAGCCGACTCTCACCGATGTTGAGTCCGTGTGTTACGCCAAGGACGCCAAGGTGTTCGAGTTGGTGCCCGACGACGAGACTCGCAAGGTCGTAGGCCGTCACCGAAAGCCCAAGTACTCCTGGGTCACCGAGCACCCCGCCGACTGACCCGCTGATCAATCGAAATGTCCGCCTGGTGTTCCCGAAAAGGGAACACCAGGCGGACATTTCGGGGTTTGGGATCGCGAGTCTGCGGTTCCGGTTCCCCATTTCGGGCTGGGAAGCACTGGTAGTACAATTGGATTGCTCGCCAGAGTGACGAGCAGCTCTATCGGTGCGTTACGTACGCCCGACGGGGCCGGGTAGTGAAACCCAGGAGAATCCAATGAGTAACCGCAAGGCCACGAACCTGGCCGACAAGCAGCCGACCATATCGAAGTACGGCAAGTCCGATACCGACACCGGTTCCACCGAAGTCCAGATCGCGCTGCTGACCGACCGGATCAACCACCTCACCGAGCACCTCAAGGACCACAAGAAGGACCACCACAGCCGTCGTGGTCTCCTGATGCTCGTCGGAAAGCGCCGTCGTTTCCTCGACTACCTCGCCGACAACGACGTCGAGCGCTACCGCTCGCTGATTGCCGAGCTCGGGCTTCGCCGCTGAGCGCTGCGAACCCCCAAAACTGATCGGAGTTCCGGCACCGACCGAGGTTCTGGATCAGAACGGCCGGCTGAACCTGAGAGGGCCAGCCGGCCCTTTCGCGCTTGTGCGCCCTTCTTGGAGTACGCTGCGGGCTACGCAAAGCGCGGCCAGCCGGTCAGTTACCGGTTGCCGACTTCCGGGCCGCCCCCGCCCTCCGCACCGACGCCTGAATCAGGCGCCAGGTCCAACGGGAGCAACAGGCGTCTCACCCGGGGGTCGACCACTGGCAACTGGCCCGCCGCGCCAGAGGGGTCCACGAAAGGACCCATAGGAGGGCCACAATGGCCGAACCCATACGCGTCAGCGGCGACATCGCCAATGACGAAGAGAAGACATTGACACTCGAGGCCGGCAAGTATGCCGGTCTCGCCGACGGCTCCGTGATGGTGGGCCTGGGCGACACCCGTGTGCTGGTGACAGCAACTGCGGCTCGCTCACCCCGACCGGGAGCGGACTTCTTTCCGCTGACGGTCGACATCGAGGAGCGCATGTATGCCGCTGGCAAGATCCCGGGCTCGTTCTTCCGCCGCGAGGCACGCGCCGGTGAATCTGCGATCCTGACCTGCCGCCTCATCGACCGCCCGCTGCGGCCGTCATTCCCGGAGGGTTTCCGCAACGAGGTCCACGTAGTGGGCACCGTGATGGGAGCCGACCAGGAGAACCCCTACGACGTGGCTGCCATCAATGGGGCCTCCGCTGCCTTGATGCTGTCGGGCGTCGCATTCGACGGTCCGATCGGGGCCGTGCGCCTCGCGTACACCATCGACGGTGAGTGGCTGGCACACCCGACCTATGAAGAGAGCGACGCAGCGACCTTCGAGATCGTGATCGCCGGTCGTCAGCTCGACAGCGGCGACATAGCCGTGATGATGGTCGAAGCCGGTGGCACCGAGAAGTCCTGGGGCTACTACGAAGATGGCGCCCCCAAGGTCGACGAGGCGGCTCTTGCCACCTCGCTGGAGGAGTCGAAGCAGTACATCAAGTCTGCAATCGCACTCCAGAAGGACCTGGTTGCTGCTTACGAAGCGGAGCACGGCGCCATCGAGGCAGTTCCGTACTCCGTCTCGACGGACTACGACGAGGATGTGCTTGCCGCGGTCGAGTCCGCAGTTGGCGACAAGATGGTCGAGGTGCAGTCGATCGCCGACAAGGCAGAACGCACCGAAGCCGAGGAAGCGCTTCGTTCAGAGGTGCTCGACTCCGTGGTCGCTGGACTCGTCAACGACGATCGCGACGAGGATGCGACCACCAAGCAGGCAAAGGCCGCCGTTCGCTCGATCACCAAATCGACCGTTCGCACACGCATCGTCAACGACGGCGTTCGCATCGACGGTCGTGGTCCCGCGGATCTTCGTGCCCTCTCCGCCGAGGTAGGAGTCATCCCGACCGCGCACGGTACCGGGCTGTTCCAGCGTGGCGAGACCCAGGTGCTCAACTTCTGCACCCTCGGGATGCAGCGGATGGACCAAAGGGTCGATGGCATCGAGCCGCAGGTCAAGAAGCGCTACATGCACCACTACAACTTCCCGCCCTTCTCCACCGGAGAGCCGGGATTCATGCGTGGGCCCAAGCGTCGGGAGATCGGCCACGGTGCGCTTGCAGAGCGTGCAGTGTTCCCGGTGGTTCCCTCCCTCGAGGAGTTCCCCTACACGATCCGCCTGGTTTCGGAGGTCCTGAGCTCCAACGGCTCCACCTCGATGGCCTCGGTCTGCTCGTCTTCGCTGTCACTCATGGACTCCGGTGTGCCGATCAAGGCTCCGGTTGCAGGTATCGCGATGGGTCTCGTGTACGCCGATGGTAAGTACACGACGCTCACCGACATCCTCGGAGCCGAGGATGCCTTCGGCGACATGGACTTCAA
>JBPCTP010000090.1:0-8740 GCA_051011615.1 Microthrixaceae bacterium
CCGCCACTCTGCTCGAATCGGTCACCTCTCGTGCGATCGAGATGATGAACGAGGGTTCGCGGCTCGACGAGATCGTTCACGAGGTCAAGCCACCGGCAGAGTTGCTGGAGCGCCCCTGGCTGCAGCCGATCTACGACGATCCCGAGTTCATCGTGCACAACGTCTGGCGGCTCTACGGAGGCTGGTACGACGGCGACCCGTCGCACCTCAAGCCGGCGCCCGCGTCTTCATTGGCCGCCGAGCTTGCCGAGCTGGCGGGGGGTGCTGATCGCCTGTCCGCCAGGGCAGCCGAGCTGGCCGGACAGGGCGATCTGCGACTCGCAGGCCACCTCGCGGAACTTGCTACTCAGGCCGACCCACGGTCGCGATCAGCCCATGGGGTGCGAGCGGACGTCAACCGGGCACGCGTGCGAGCGGAGTCGTCACTGATGGCGAAGGGCATCTTCGGCTGGGCCCAGCACGAGTCCAGGGCAATCGCTGCCAAGAGCGCCGAATAGCGCGACACCGCGCACGCAATGACCGAAGGACCACCACGGCGAGGGCCGTCTAGGGTCGGCGACCATGAGTCTTCCGACCCCCTCACCTGATCGCACAGTCGTGGTCACCGGTGCATCCTCCGGCATCGGCGAAGAACTTGCTCGCGACTTCGCCCGTCGAGGACACGGACTGGTCCTTGTCGCCCGCCGGGAGGAGAGGTTGCGATCACTCGCGGAGTCGCTGGCCGACTGGGGAGTGCGCATCGAGGTGGCGCCACTCGACCTCTCAATCGCTGCAGACCGCGCGCGGCTGACCCCCATGGTGGACAGCTGGGGCCTGGAGGCGGACGTACTCGTGAACAACGCCGGGCTCTCCACCATTGGACCTGTGCATGCCAGCACTCCGGAAGCGGAACTGAACATGATCGAGGTCGATGTGGTGGCTGTGGCCGACCTCTGCACACGGTTCCTGCCGGCCATGGTGGATCGCGGCCGAGGTGGCTTGCTCAACGTCGCATCCACCGCCGGGTTCCAGCCGCTTCCCGGCCAGGCCGGCTACGCAGGCTGCAAGGCATTCGTGCTGTCCTACACACGGTCGCTGGCAGGGGAACTGCGCGGCACCGGAGTTTCCGCCACGGCCCTCTGCCCGGGTCCGGTTCGCACCGAGTTCGGCGATGTCGCCGGGTTCGACGAGGGTGCCACGGAAGCCTCCGTGCCCGAGTTCGTGTGGACCGAGGCGGCCGATGTGGCTCGTGCAGGCATCGACGCTTTCGCAAAGGGCCGCCAGGTTGTGATCCCGGGGGGTGCCAACAAGGTGACAGCGACCGCCGCGACCCTCACCCCCAAGGAACTTCTTGTGCCGTTGCTGGCGCGCATGCACCCCGCACTGCGGGACTGATCGACCACTGCCGCAGATCCGAGCGGCAGTTCCCCCAACCCCCGGACGTGAGCATGGGAATCCTCGACAACTTCAGACTCGACGGCAAGGTCGCTCTGGTGACCGGCGCGAGTCGCGGCATCGGGCACGCCAGCGCGCTTGCACTGGCCGAAGCAGGTGCTGACGTCGTACTCGCGTCACGGACACAGGCTGACGTGGAAGCAGCAGCCGACGAAGTGCGCGCGCTCGGGCGCAACGCTGTCGCGGTGCCCTTCGACGTGATGGAACTCGAGAGCCTGGGTGAGCTGGTCGACGCTGCGACCGAGCAGCTCGGCCGCCTCGACGTCGTCGTCAACAACGCCGGGGGATCGTTCCCCAAGCCCCTGCTCGACACGTCGGCTCGCAGCTTCGAGAAAGCGTTCACCTTCAACGTCACCACCGCGTTCGAGCTCACAAAGGCAGCCGTGCCGGCGATGCTCGAGACCGGCGGAGGCAGCGTGGTCAACATCTCCTCGGCCGCAGGTCGCATGGCCGACCGGGGTTTCGCCGCCTACGGCACTGCCAAGGGCGCGCTGTCCCACCTGACGAGGATCATGGCAATGGATCTGAGTCCCCACATCCGGGTCAACGGCATCGCCGTCGGCTCGGTGGCCACCGACGCCCTGGCCACGGTGCTGGAGGGCGACCTGCGCGCACAGATGGAGGCCGGTACTCCGCTGCGGCGGCTCGGTGAGCCAGAAGACATCGCCGCAGCGGTGCTCTACCTGGCGTCTCCAGCAGGTTCGTATGTAACCGGCAAGCTTCTGGAGGTCGACGGCGGAATCGACCACCCGACACTGGCGATGGGCTTGCCGGACTACGAACCGACCTGAACCCGGCGGGGCGAAATTCTGCGATCGTTTACCGCGCAGGGACCTGTAGTTGGTAGACCAAGGACCATGACGACGAAGCCTTCCGCAGAAGATGCAGCCTCAGTGGAGAAGTGCCTGATCCTTGGGCATGGTTTCCACGAGAGCGAACGCGCCAAGGTCTGCGAGATCCTTCACAAGATCGACCACCGCCTCGCCGGTACTCCTGCGGACAACGCCCGTTTGGAACTTCTGGTCAAGGATCGCGACGGCAAGGACCAGAAGGTCACCCTCGAAGCCGGTGTCGGCAAGGCACACCTCGTGGCGACGGCGGAAGACGAGGACGTGTGGGCGGCCGTGGCCCACACCCGCGAGGAGTTCCTCCGGCTGTACAACGACTGGGCCGACAAGCACAAGCGCTGAACGGCGCCACCCGCCGGGGTGCAGCACTCGCCAACCGAACTAGCCGAACTCCTCGATGGGTCGTCGGTCAGCAGCGATCGGCTGACGCCCGATTCGAAGCGGTGAGAGTTCCGCGTCCACCAACAGTGTGCGCTGCAGTGACGTCAGACCTCGATGCCGCGCCGCCTGTGCGCTGATTGATTCCTCGAAGGCAGCCCAGGTGCGCCAGTCCGGAATCCCCCACAGCGCGACCACCTCGTCGTCGGCCCGCATGGCGGTTGTCCACAACCCAACCAGGGTGAGTGAACCGTGCGGCGAATCGCTGTCGGCTTCACTTGCGGACCGGCCGATCGCATCGGCCACGCCCCGAGCGGTGCCCGGCACGACATCGATGACCTCGTGCGCGTATGCCACCGCTGAGGTACCGGCCCGGGATTCCCAATGCTGCACACCGGGATTGTGCTCGTCTGCAACGAGAATCCGATCAAGGCCCCCGCTGCGGAACTCCGCCGCTTCGGTCCACCACCGCTCGAGCATGGGATCGCGGTGACCGGGCGAGTCGAGTTCGTGGGCGAAGTTGTGTGCCAGGTCCGCCCACGAGTCGTACTCCCAGATGTTGACCACCCGTGGCCACGCCCCGGTGGATCCGACCAGCGTGAACACTCCGAAGCAACGTTGGCGGCGGGTCGCTGAGGCCTCGGGCACCCAGTTCGCAGTCATGTGGTGCTGGTAGTGGGCACGCCGGGTGCCGTCCACCTCGACCACTTCGTGGATGTAGACCCTCGGCACGCCGCAGACCGTATCCGCTGCAACGTCGGCCGATCGCGACTAGAACGCGTTCTTGTTTTCCACCTAGGGTGCGGCTCGTTGGGAACGCCCGGATGACCCCGGGCAATCGACCCCAGGGGGATAGATGCCAGAAAAGGCCGTGCTGACCGAGCGCGACGGACACCTGCTGATCGTCACGCTCAATCGACCGGAACGACAGAACGCGATCAACGGCGAAATGCTCGTGCGCTTCCTCGACGCCTGCCGCGAGGCCGACGAGAACCCCGACATCCGCGCATTGGTGCTCACCGGAGCCGGTGGGAACTTCTGTTCCGGGGCAGACCTCAAGGAGATGGCGGGCGGACACAAGCCCGATGGTGATTCGGAGATCGACGTGCAGGCCCGCCTTGCAGAAGACCCCGACCTCCCGTGGAAGGCCCTGCTTCGCAGCTGGCGACCCCACGTGCCGATCATCGCTGCTGTGGAGGGCACGGCCATTGCCGGTGGCACCGAACTGCTCGGTGCCACGGAGATCCGCGTCGCCGGTCGTGCTGCGAAGTTCGGAATCTCCGAAGTGCGGTGGTCCCTGTATCCAATGGGTGGCTCCGCGGTTCGCATCCCTCGTCAGATCCCGTACACGATCGCTTGTGAACTGCTTCTGACCGGCGATCACATCACCGCCGAGCGCGCCCTGGAGTTGGGTCTCATCGGCCATGTGGTCGACGACGGCACCGCACTCGAGAAGGCCACGGAGATCGGCCAGCGAATCTGCGAGAACGGCCCGCTTGCCGTGTCCTCCGTGTTGAAGACCCTGCGCGAGACCAACGGCATGCGAGAGACCGAAGCGCTGGAACACGAGTTCACCTACGGTTGGGACGTCTTCGGCTCCGAGGATGCCAAGGAAGGCCCGCGGGCATTCAAGGAGAAGCGCACCCCCAACTTCCAGGGCAAATAGCCGGTCCGCTGGAAGCCAAACAGATACCGCAGCCGTGGGGCAGGGGCTTCACTTGGCGGAGGAGGCGGGCGCGGTGCGCAGCACCCGGGTGCCCGCCGGGAAGGAAACAATGAAACTGGGCATGATCTGGGGATACTGGGGGCAACTGCCCCCGGCGAACCTCCTCGAGATGACCAAGGCGGCCGAGGAGTGCGGCTTCGATTCGGTGTGGACCGCCGAGGCATGGGGCAGCGACGTGTTCTCGCCGCTTGCGTACCTGGCCGGCCACACCGAGCGCATCAAGTTGGGTACGTCGGTGGTGCAGTTGTCAGCGCGCACACCCACTGCCACGGCCATGCACGCGCTCACGATCGATCACCTGAGCAATGGACGGTTGATACTCGGCCTGGGTGCGTCGGGTCCTCAGGTCGTCGAGGGGTGGTATGGCCAGCCGTACCGCAAGCCGCTTGCGCGGACCCGCGAGTACGTGGAGATCATCCGGCGGGTTCTCGCGCGGGAGGAACCACTGGAATTCGACGGTGAGTTCTACCAGCACCCGTTCCACGGTGAGGGTTCGACCGGCCTCGGCAAACCGCTCAAGTCGATCACCCATCCGCTTCGCCGCGAGATCCCGATCTACCTGGGCGCCGAAGGGCCGAAGAACGTCACCATGACGGCCGAGATCGCCGATGGCTGGATCCCGCTGTACTACTCGCCGTTCCGCCAGGAGGTCTACGCGGAACAGCTGGCCGGCGCGAAGGATGACTTCGAGGTCGTGGCGCTGGCGAACATCACGGTCACCGATGACATCGAAGCAGGGCTTGCCCCGGTGAAGGCGATGCTGGCGTTCTACATCGGTGGCATGGGAGCCAAGGGCCAGAATTTCCACACCGAACTGCTGGGGCGCATGGGCTTCGAGGAAGAGGCCTTGCGCATCCAGGACCTGTTCTTCGAAGGTCGCCGCGATGAAGCGATCGACGTGGTGCCCACCGAGTTCGCCGATGAGATCTCACTCGTCGGGCCACCGGGCCGCATCAAGGAACGCTTGGCAGCCTGGGAGGACAGCCCCGTAACCACGGTGACCTGCTACCCCGGCAACCCCCAGGACCTGCGCACGATCGCCGACATCATCCTCGGCTGAGCCCCCAGCCCCCAGCCACCATCTCCCCGGTCCCCCATCCACCATCCTCCCGAGAGCCCGAATCCCCGAATTGTCCGCCTGAGGTTCCCGAATCGGGAACCTCAGGCGGACAATTCGTGGGTGCTCTCGGAATCGGCGGCGTCGGAACCGGGTTCCTCCTCCTCATCGTCCATGCGGGCTGACGGCGGCAGGCCGAAGCTGACCAAGAGGCCGAGGAAAACGAATCCGGCGGCGACGAACGACGTGTCCCGGGCCGCGGTCGTGTAGGCGTCACGGGCATCGTCGGCCTCGGGCGCCAGAGCCGGCACCTCATCGAGCTGCACGATGGCCTGGCCGGCAGTGGAGCGGACCATCTGGGTGATCCGGTTCCGCTGGTCCTCGGTCAGGTCCTTCTCGGACTCCAGCGAATCGCTCAGCTGGGTACCGAGTGCGCTGAAGAGAATGGCTCCGAGACACGCTGCACCGAGTGCTGAGCCGACCTGGCGGAACGTGGAGGTCATCGCAGAGGCCTGACCCGACTTCTCCCCCGGTACGTCCTCGAGCACGACGTTGGTGAGCTGTGCCGTTGCGAAACCGACCCCGAGGCCGTACACGACCAGCGGAATGGCCAACCACCATGGGCTCCGACTCGCCGAAAGCGTCCAGCCGATTCCGAGGATCGACACGACCTCCAGCGCCATGCCAACACGCACCACGTTGGTTGCTCCGATCGCGGCCGAGACGTGACGCGCAGCGCCGCCGGCGCTGAGCGTTCCCACCGCCAGCGTCGCAAGGATCGCACCTGTTACGAGCGAGTCGTAACCGTGTACCGACTGGATCCAGAGCGGCAGCACGAACAGGATGCCGAACTCGCCCAGGCTCACCACCAGCGCCACGATGTTGCCGAAGCCGTAGCGACGGATCTTGAACAGCTCCAGGTCGACCAGTGCGGGCTTGCGCCTGTGCGATCTGGAGGCTTCCCAGCACACCAGGGCGAGCAACATCAAAGCTCCGACAGCCAGGGCGACCGGCACGGGCGAGATCCCCCCGGTCGAGAACGTGACCGGGCCCAGGCTGAAGTCGTCGATGGCACTCCACCACCCGTAGTCCTGGCCCTCGATGAGTCCCCACACGATGAGGCCGAGTCCGGCCGCGGAGAGGAATATGCCGAACGGATCGAAACCCTTCACTTCGGGGCCCTTGGTCTCGGGCACCAGATACCGAACGGCGATGAAGGCCGCTATGCCGATCGGAACATTGATCAGAAAGGCCCACCGCCAGGAGAACTCCTCGGCGAGGAAGCCACCCAGCAAGGGTCCGAGCGCTGCGGCACCACCGAAGACGGCGCCCCAGAATCCAAACGCCTCAGCGCGGCGCCGGCCGGTGAACAACACGTTGATCACCGCGATGGATGACGGGAGCATCATCGACGCCCCGAGTGCCTGCACGGCACGGAATCCGATGAGCATGCCGCTCGACTGGGAGAGCGCGCTGCCCAGCGATGCCGCCATGAACACCGCGATGCCGATCAGGAACAGGCGACGACGCCCGAAGCGATCCGAGAGCAGGCCGACCGTTATGAGCAGCGAGGCGAACACCAGCGAATAGATCGAGTTGACCCATTGGGCACCCGTCTGTGTGAGCCCAAGGTCGTCCACCATGTCCGGCAGCAGCACGTTCACTACCGAGCCGTCGATGATGATGATGCTCAACCCGACGAGCAGTGCCGTCAGGGCCCACCACGGATGCTCTACCGATGCCGGCGCGTCGTCATGTGGAACCGAGTTCGCGTCGTCGGATTCGCCCGCCTGAACCATGCCGGTCATGGATTCAGGCTATGAGCGCCATCGCCCCATGGGCGGTACTGCCGTCAACGCGGGTCGACCCAGTTCGTCGAGCAGCGTGCGAACGGCGCAAACACCCGCGCCATGGACTGCCCGGACTCTGTGGCTCCCAGACTCCGTATTGCCCAGACTCCGTGTTGCCCAGACTCCGTGTTGCCCAGACTCTGTGTTGCTCAGACTGCGACTGGCTGGCCGGCTGCTTCAGACACAGCAGGTGCCACCAGCGGCCAGGGCATCTCGCGTTCGGCAGCGAGTGCAACGTCGAACAGCAGAGCGTCCGCATGCGGCGGCGCAAGGACCTGTAGGCCAACGGGAAGTCCGTCGATCGTGCCCGCCGGGATGGAGGTTGCAGGGTTGCCGTACAGGTTGGAGATGATCGTGAGGCCGCCCATCGTGACCACGTCGGGGGCCTGCTCTGCGACCATGTCGAGGATCTGGTTGGGGAACCGGGGCGAGATCGCTCCTGCGACTCGGAGAGCACCGAGGCCCGCACGTGCTGCGCGGTCGAGCATCGGGCTCTCGGCGAGCACGTCTAGAGCCGTGCGATTGGGACTCGAGTTGGTCTTGTCCGCAGGAAAGGCAGGACCCGGGTTGGTTGCGCTCATGATGAAGTCGACCTCGTCGAAGGCCTCGGCCATCGCCTGGTAGGCCTTGACGCGACGCTCCTCGGCAACGCCTGCCACATGCAGGTTGTAGAAGGTCTCGGCCAGCATCGTGCCGATCTCGATCTCGAAGGTCAGTTCCTTTCGACGCGACGGCCACATCGGCCCGAGTTCGGGGATGAGCGTGGACATGTTGCCCATCGCCCACTGCGCAGCCAGGTTGGGCAGATCGAGGGAGATCTCGACGATCTCCATGCCGGTGGCCTTCGCCAGTTCCTCCGCGCGGGCCCGAGTGTGCTCCTCCACGCCGGGGTCCAGCGTGACGCCACCGATCGAGGGCAGGATCGCGACCTTGCGGCCCCGGAGGTCATGCGAGCCGAGGTCGGCTTCCCAGGTACCAGCCGATGGCAACGAGGTCGGGTCCGTCTTGTCGAGACCACACACGACGTCGTAGTACCGGGCGGCGTCGCGTACCGAACGCGCCATGTTGCCGAGCACCACGGTGCCGGGCCTTGAATAGGCGGCTGGGCCCCGGCTGGTGCGTCCGTATGTTCCCTTGAATCCGATGAGGCCCGTGTAGCCGCCTGGAATCCGCAGCGAGCCACCACCATCTCCACCCGATGCCAGGGTCACGAGACCGCCTGCAACTGCCGAGGCGCTGCCACAGGAGGAACCGCCGCAGGTGCGGCCATGCTTCCAGGGGTTGTGTGTGACGCCGTTGAGTTTGGTGATGCTCACGTTCAGTCCGCCGAACTCGCTAGCGGTCGTGAGGCCGACCGGCACCGCTCCGCCACCCTCGATCGCCCGGTCGATCGTGGTGCTCGTGCCAGAGGCGACACGGTCTGCGAACAGCAGAGACGCCTGTGTGT
>JBPCTP010000091.1:0-3479 GCA_051011615.1 Microthrixaceae bacterium
GTCGTCGGAGGCATCGGATGTGCGGCCCGGTTCCCGTACTACATGAACACCTACGGCGTGCACGGCATCCACGGCCGTGCGCCCGCAATCGCCACCGGCGTGGCGCTGGCGAATCCGGACCTGTCGGTGTTCGTCGTCGGCGGCGACGGCGACCTTCTCTCCATCGGCGGCAACCATCTGCTGCACGCTCTTCGACGCAACGTGAACCTCACGATCCTGCTGTTCAACAACCGGATCTACGGACTCACCAAGGGCCAGTACTCACCGACCTCCGAACAGGGCAAGGTCACCAAGTCATCCCCACGGGGATCCGAGGACGCACCGCTTATCCCGCTGTCGGTGGCACTCGGCGCGGATGCCACATTCGTGGCCCGCACCCACGACATGGACCGCAAGCACATGCAGGAGGTGTTCACCCGGGCGCACCAGCACCGCGGGGCCGCGTTCGTGGAGGTGCTGCAGAACTGCAACGTGTTCAACAACCACGCCTTCGAGGCGATCACCGCCCGCGCCAACCGCGACGACATGATCATCCCACTCGACCAGGGCGAGCCGATTCGATTCGGACCCGACGGTTCCAAGGGGGTTGTGCTCGACCCCAAGGAGGGCGCTGTGGTGGTTGATGTCTCCGACGTGGGCGAGGACGCACTGCTGAAGCACGACGAGAAGCGTGAGCACCCGTCGGTGGCCTTCGCTCTGTCGAGGCTCTCGCCAAGCATGAACGAACCCACACCCATGGGTGTCTTCCGGGCGGTCGACAAACCGGTCTATGGCGAACGGAATCCCGTGCCACCCAAGCCACCGGGCACCGAACTGGTCGACAAGATCCTTCACGCCGGCTCCACCTGGGAAGTGACCTGAAGCAACCAGGTGGTGTTCGTTGCAGCTGTGAGCGCGACCGAACAGCCGGGGTCGGACAGGTGAAATCTCAGTTTGGGCAAAAGTTCGCGTACCCATTTGGCGTGAAGTAGTCGTACAATGAGCGGACGGTCCCAGTGGCAATGGGCGCCGTACTGGGGCGAAAGGCAACGGAGCCGACAGGAGAACCGCGATGATCGAGAAAACCAAGAGCTTGCTGGAAGCAACGATCCAGCAGTCCCTGGACTTGGCGAAGAGCGCCAACAGCGCCTTTCGCACACACGATGATGTGGCCGTTGCGCTGCCCGGTGGCATGTACGGCCACGTGCACAAGGGACGCCTGGTCGGCTTCGGACTCGAGCCCGTGGGCGACGTGGTAGTCGACTCCGATCGCCGTGTCGAGGATCTCCTCGATGGCGACGGCGGACACTTCATGTGGGGCCGCGTGGCCGCCATCGCAGGTGGCACAGCTGCCGCCGTTTCCACCGTCGCGGGAGTGACCGCCGCGATCGTTCGTGGTCGTCGCCAGGGCGCACCCGCAGCGGCCTGAGCATCCTAGGTCGGTAGCCCCACTCGAAGGAGAGGCGACTTCAGAGCGGGCCCGTTCGCGCCCTACCTTTGGCAGCAATGGCGGAACGGATCCTTTGGTCTCCACGACAGATCGGCCCGGTCACGGTGCGGAATCGCATCGTGTTCTCCGCGCACCTGACCAACTACGCGGCCGACGGCCTGCCGACCGAACAGCACGCCGCCTACTACGCAGAGCGCGCAGCGGGGGGTGCGGGGCTCATCATCACCGAGGAGCACTCCACCCACCCCACCGACTGGCCATATGAGAAGCTGATCCACGGCTTCAACCGGGACGTGATACCGGGTTACCGCCGCATCACCGAGGCGGTCCATCGCCATCGGGTCCCGATCTTCGCCCAGATCAACCACAACGGCGGCCAGGCCTCTTCGATGTACTCCCGACTGCCGGTGTGGGCGCCCTCACCGGTGCCGGATCCGCTGTTCCGTGAGGTACCCAAGGCCGTTGACGAGGGTGAGATCGCCGAGATCGTCGCCAGCTACGCGCGCGTGGCCGAGCACTGCGCCGAGGGCGGGTTCGATGGCATCGAGCTCCAGTGCTCGCATTCCTCGATCGTGCGCGGGTTCCTGTCGCCTGCGACGAACAAGCGCACCGATGACTACGGCGGATCGCTCACGAACCGGGCCAGGATCCTGCTCGAGATCGTCGACGCAGTTCGCGGCTCGATAGGTACCGACCTGTCTCTGGGCGTGCGACTCTGCGGAGACGAACTCATCGAGGGTGGCACCACGATCGACGATGCCGTCGAGATCGCACGGATGGTCGAGGACTCAGGGCACGTCGACTACATCAACACCTCGATCGGCGTGGCCACTGCGTCGTTGTTCATGATCGAGGCGTCCATGCACATCCCGCCTGGGTACGCCACGTTCATCCCGTCAGCGATCCGCAAGGCCGTCGACCTGCCGGTGGTCGGCGTCGGGCGGTTCAAGGATCCGATCCAGGCCGAGCGGGCGCTCAGCGAAGGTCACTGCGATCTCGTCGGTGTTGTTCGGGGACAGATCGCGGACGCAGACTTCGTTGCCAAAGCCCGCGCTGCCGAAGTGGATGACACACGCCTGTGCCTGTCCTGCAACCAGGAATGCGTGGGCCGCATGGGTCTCAACCGTTGGCTCGGGTGCATCGAGAACCCCCGTACGGGCCGGGAGGCATTGGGTGTCGGGCTGCCTCGCAGGGTCGATGCCCTCAAGAACGTGCTGGTGGTTGGTGCCGGACCGGCCGGGTTGCAGGCAGCGATCGCGGCGGCTCGCAACGGGCACCGAGTCACCGTGTGCGAGAAGGCCGAAGCCGCCGGAGGTCAGGTGCGTCTGGCTGCATCGGTGCCGAACCGAGCCGAGTTCGGCGATTTGGTGCGCAATCAGCTCCACGAGGCCGGGCGCCTGGGGGTGAAGATCGAACACGGCGTCGATGTCGATGCGGCGGAGGTCGAACGCCGGGGCGCGGACGAGGTCGTTGTCGCCACGGGCTCTGTACCTGTTCGGCCTTGGTGGGCCCCCCCGGACGCCGACTGGATCGTTGACCTCCGGGACGTGCTCACCGGGGATGTCCACCCGGAGGGTTCGGCACTCGTGCTCGACGAACTCGGTTTCCACCACGCCACCTCGGTCGCGGAGTTGCTGGCTGACCGCGGCTGTGACGTCGAGATCATCACGCCGGGCATGGTGGTGGGACAGGACCTCGGCATCACACTCGATCTGGAGAACTTCTGGATCCGCGCCCAGTCGAAGGGCATCAGGCAGTCGACCGAACTCGTGCCGATGGGTGTGGAGGAGCGGGTGCTCAAGCTCCAGCACCATCCGACGGGGCAGATGTTCACCCGCGCGCCCGACTGGCTGGTGCTGGCCGTGCCGTCTGAGCCGGCAGACGGACTGTTCCACGAACTCGCTTCTTCCGGCATCTCGGTGGAGCGGATCGGTGACGCGTTGGCCCCTCGCCGCGCCCACGCCGCCGTCATCGACGGAGAGCGAGTCGGTGCCTCCATCGATTGACTATCGGGGCGGTTGGCGCTTCTGAGCCGGACATCGTCATGCCG
>JBPCTP010000092.1:0-2726 GCA_051011615.1 Microthrixaceae bacterium
GGGATTGAGTGGCACCGCGACCGCTCCGACGCCCAGCGCGGCGAGGTACCCGACCACGAAGTACCAGTTGTTGTTCGCAACGACCGCGACCCGGTCCCCCGGCCTCACACCGAGTTCGACCAGACCACCGCGCAGGCCCGCAACCTGCTCGCGCAGCTCTCCCCAAGTTGTGTGGCGCCCGCGGCTGATCAGCGCCGGAGCGTCCGCGGGATGCGTCTCGATCAGGGTTGCGAGGTTCACGGTCGCCAGAATCTACTGCGCCAGCACGACGAGCTGTAGAAAAGATGCACCCACCAGAAGCAGAAGCAGGACGACTATGGCGATTGTCGTGTTGCGCCTCATCTTGGACCGTCCTTGGGACGAATTCCGATCTCCACTCCCATTTCAACCACCTCTGGTCGATCGTGGCTGCCCCCGGCGCCGTCCGCATCGCCGTCGGTGGCTGACAACACCACTTCGTCACCTGCGGCAAGTTGCGTCTCCTCCGCAGCAGACGCCCTGGCTGAGACAACCGATATGAGGCCGTAGGAATCCACGAGCAGTCCCAGCGTTCCCCTCGGTACGTCGTCGAAGGTCGACACTCGCAGTGCCGTGTACGCGGTTCCGCCGGAGCTGAGGGTGAACCTCATCGCCTCGGGACCCAGGTCGTCGGGATCGAGATTGAGCTGCACGTTGCCGAATCGGTCCACCCACAGCACTTCGGTGTGCAGCCCGTCCGGCTCGTCTCGAGACAGCGGCAGTGTGGCAGGCATCAGCGTCGCAGCATCCACCTCCGAGCCCAGATCGCCCAGTTCCACACCTCGGCACAGCGCCGCAGCCGCGGGCGCGAACACGTCGCGTCCGTCGAAGGTGTTGCCGCCGCCCGGCAGGTGGTACTCGGGATTGTCGAGCTCGACGGCTCTGCCGGCTCCGCCGACGAGGGAAACCGCGGGTGCGAGAAGGCCGTTGTCAGGACCCACCAGCACCGAGGCACCCTCGCCAACCTCGATTGCCACGCCACGACGCGACGTGCCGACTGCGGGATCCACCACGGCAAGCACGACACCGGGGCACAGGTACTGGGCACTGCGGGCAAGCGTGAGCGCACCCGCGTTTATGTCGAACGGCGGCACCTCATGGGTGATGTCCACGATTCCGACTCCGGGGGCCAGGGCTCGCAGCACGGAGTGGACGACGCCCACGAACTCGTCGGCGTGACCGTAGTCCGACAGAAAGGACACGTTGTCGTAGCGCAGTGAATCCTCGCCCGTCATGGGGTGTCGAGTTCCGCTGATCGCCTGGCTGCCTCGCCGATGGCTTCCATGAACGCGGCGCCCGCCGCTCGCTGCTCGAGCACGCGCAGTCCGGCGGCAGTCGTCCCGCCCGGAGAGGTGACCGCTGCGCGGAGTTCCTCCGGGCCCGAATCTCCCTCGGACAACAAGCGCGCCGAGCCCAAGAGTGTCTGTTCAGTGAGCCTCGTCGCGACGTCTCGTGGCAGGCCCGCAGATACACCACCCTCGACCATCGCCTCGGCGAGAAGGAACACGTACGCGGGGCCCGAACCTGACAGGCCGGTGACGGCATCCATCTGCGACTCCGGAACACGCTCCACGATGCCCACCGAACCAAGGAGCGTCTCCGCCCACTGCAGATCATCGTCCGTGGCGGCCGAGCCGCCACAGAGCGCAGATGCGCCCGCCGCCACAAGCGACGGCGTATTTGGCATTGCCCGCACGACGGCGACGTCGGCTCCGGCGGCGCCCTCCAGTCGACCCAACGACACACCTGCCGCGATCGAGAGCACCCGCTTGACGCCCACGGCGGAGGCCTGGCCCAACGCGTGGAGTGCGTCGTTGGGCTTGGTGGCAAGTACCAGGCCCTCACACGGCACAGGTTCGCCCGTGATCGTGACTCCGGGGAACAGTTCTTCGAGCTGGCCACGTCGCTCAGTGGAGACCTCGACCACGAACACATCGCCGGGCGAGCTGATGCCGTGTTCGAGTAGTCCGGTGAGCAGGGCCTCGGCCATGCGACCGCCGCCGAGAAACTGAAGGGGGATCACGGCGCTGAGGCTACCGGGGCACGAACCGGTCCGCTTCCCCGTGAACCAGCCCGTACCCCGATGCAAGGACCATATGACGGGGCCCGATCGGCGTCACCGGGCCACGCGACCCGTTGACTTCGGAACTCAGAGGCTGAATCGGTCACCGAAACCCAGACGCATGGCGGGAACGAAGACCCGCTCGGTCACCTCATGCAACGACCCGAGCATTCGGTCGAGCTGTCGCTCGTCCAGGAACTCGATCCGGAACTCACAATGGGCGAACAACGCGTCCTCGGCACCGATGGAGATGGTGACTCCCCTCAGCACCTCGGCGGTACGCAGGAGGTACTCGTACACCGCGGCGTGGTCTTCCATTGGTGCAGGCATGAGGTAGGTCTCGGCACGGAGGCTTCGCTGGCGCAGCTCGAACCAGACGGTGAAGTGCTCCTTCTCCTCTCCGAGAAGGCGCACCATCCATCGCCGGTCCGACTCGGGGTCAGGGGCCGCTTCGGCCACGGCTGGATTGCCCTCCACCTCGGCGGCCAACCAGGAATCAACCGTCGAGCGCGCTGCTTCGATCTCATCGGGCGTCGGTGGGAGGTCCACTGCTTCACTCACGTTCGGTCCAGGGGCAACGCAGGGAGACTGGGCAGTCCATGGCAAGGGTGTCGCTCTCGTTCAGCTGCACTGCACGAGCGCGTTG
>JBPCTP010000093.1:0-2775 GCA_051011615.1 Microthrixaceae bacterium
CGACAACCCTTGCGCGAATTGCCCGACCCGACCTCCCTCGACTGCCCTGCGACGTCGCCCGGACCGCCTCCTCGTCGATTCGCCCCCTCCCGCCTGCCGACCGCCGCCCCTCGACGGCGCTCCGTAAATCGAATCGTCACAATGAATTCGACCCACAACGTGCCCCTTGAGGGCCACCTTCGCGGGGTTCCGTCTGGGCAAGCTGCGGTCGCCGCTGACAGTCGAACGGGTCCTGCCCGTCCTGCCGCTCCTGTCAGTCCTGACACTCCTGCCAGTCCTGCCGCTGGTGCCAGTTCAGCGACCGCTGTCGGTCGCCGGGGTCGTGCCGCGTCTCAGGCGTAGTCTGCATCGTCCGTCTATGCCGGTCCGAATTCGAGTACTGGCTGGGAGCATTCTCCGAAGTGCACCAGTTCGAACGGAATCACGGACGGCGGACAAGAGGCTGCAATCTTATCTGAGGCAACACCTCACCCCTCTCCGCCACACACACGACGCCTCACGTCTCATCTTTGCGTCTGGAGCAACTGAACCATGTCTATGTCGAAGCGCTCACTGACAGTGGCCATCATGGCCACGGGCCTGTTCTGGGCCGCCGCTCTCTCGGCACAGGAGTCGAGCCCCAGCACGGACTCGTACTACGCCGACGATTACCTCCCGCCGGTCCAGGTGGCCGCCAAGGAGACGAACGTCGCCCAAGCAAACGCCGCTGCGGCCAACCAGGCCGCTGGCGAGATGGCCACCAACGAGAGCGCGCAGGCCGCCGGCTATGCAAGTTGCCTCACCGGCTGCAATGACTGCGGCGGCTGCGACGCCGCGGCCGGCAGTTGCGATGGCGGCTGCGGCTCCGGTTGTGGCGGAGGATGTGGCGCGGGCCGCTCCTGCGGATGTGGCCGCGGTGGAGGCGTGGTCAATCGCCTCAGAAATGGTCACGTCGCCGGCCTGATCGGTCGCCTCCACGGCCGCGACACCGGCTGCTGCGGCCCCCACTGCTGCGATTTCGGCGATCCGTGGACGCTCTTCGACGAGCACTGCAGCGGTTTCAACATGGGTGGCTGGATCTCCTACGGCAGCACCATCAACTCGCACGGCAATACCACCGGCCGCGGCAACGACCCGCTCGGATTCAACAACGTCGCCGACGGCGTCGTGCTGAACCAATTCTGGTTGTGGGCCGGCAAAGAGGCCGACACGGGGGGCTGCGGCAGCGACTTCGGCTACCGCGTCGACTACATCTTCGGAACCGACGGGCCCGACACGCAGGCCTTCGGCGACGAAGACTGGGACTTCGGCTGGAACAGCTCGCGGGACTACGGCTCCGCCATCCCGCAGCTCTACCTGGAGTACGGCTACAACGACCTGCTCGTCAAGGCGGGCCACTTCTACACGATCATTGGCTGGGAGGTCGTCCAGGCCCCCGACAATTTCTTCTACTCGCACTCCTACACGATGTACTACGGCGAGCCCTTCACGCACACCGGCGTGCTCGCCTCGTACGCCCGTAACGACCGGCTGACGCTGCATGGCGGCTGGACCGCCGGCTGGGACAGCGGCTTCGAGAACCGCCTCGACGCCTCGACCTTCCTGGGTGGCTTCAGCTACGCCGTCGACGACACGATGTCGCTCGCTTACGCACTGAACGTAGGCGACTGGGGCAACGGCCGCGACGGCCTGAACGACGGCGACATCTACATGCACAGCATCGTCATGGAGAAGGCCGTCCGAGATGACTTCACCTACATCATCCAGTCCGACTACGGGCGGAACACCAACATCGACGGGCCCAACACCGAGTGGTACGGGATCAACCAGTACCTGATCAAGGACCTGAGCTGCTGCCTGCAGTTCGGGGTGCGGGCCGAGTGGTTCTACGACAAGGATGGCGTTCGCGTCGGCAACGGTCCGAGCGATTACTACGGCCTCACCATGGGGCTCAACTACCGCGGCAGCGCCAACACGGTCTGGCGTCCCGAGGTTCGCTTCGACTGGCAGCATCGTCGCGACGGTGCCCGCCGGGCCTTCAGCGACAACGAGAGAATCCAGATGATCACGCTCGGGGTGAACCGGTACTTCACCTTCTGATCCCCGGCAACTTCACGGTAACTGAGATTCCTTCCCGGCATCATTGCCGAAACTTTCCCACCCGGCCTCGAGCCGACCATTTCCCGCCCGGCATCCTTGCCGACAAAAACCTGCCCGGCCCCATGGCCGAAACGATCCTGCCCGGCCCAATGGCCGACACCATCCCACCTGGGGTGCCGCCCGAGCCCTTCTCGCTCGGACGGCACCCCTTTTTTGTGCGCGCATCGGAACAAGCGCCGCGCGCTTGAGAAGGAGGCCAGGCGGCGCGACGACCCTTCGCTTGTCCCCGCTCGCCCGTCCCACCTACAATCGAAATGCCTGGTGGCCCGGCAACCACGCGAGAGTGGCGGAATTGGCAGACGCGCTGGATTTAGGATCCAGTGCCCGAAAGGGCGTGGGAGTTCGAGTCTCCCCTCTCGCACTCGTTTCGCCGCCACGGGGGCCCGCGGACAGTACTGCCCGGCGTCACGGCGTCGCGTGGCGGCCGACGCGGCCCCGCGGGATCGGACTTCTCGCAATCCGGCGGGATTTCGCGTCCGTCGCAGGAGCCGGTACCACTCCTCCGAGTGGGTGATATCGTCCGCACCCGCCGGAAGTGTAAGATGACAGGTTTACGTCATTCCCCTGCGCTCTCGCGAGGACGTCATGCCCCGCACCGCTCGACGTCGGCCGGCCTTGTCCCGGAGCGGCTTCACG
>JBPCTP010000094.1:0-7146 GCA_051011615.1 Microthrixaceae bacterium
TTGAAGAGGAGTCCGCCGATGTTCGGATCACTGAGCTGGTCCGATGCGATCACCTCGAACCAGTGCTGCGTACCCTCGGCATGCAACAGACGAACCTCGCCCTTGGATCGCCCGCTGAAGCGGGCCTCGTCTATCAAGGACCGCATGGCACCCACGTCCTGCGGCCCGACGAGTGAGTCGAGTTGGTGCAGGTGATCCTGTCCACTGGCATGGCCGAGCAGTCGCTGCGACACCGGCGAGAGAAAGGCCACATGGTCTCCCTCATCGAGCACGGCGACGATGTCAGAGGAGTTCTCGATCAACGAACCGAACCGCTGTTCAGAACGCTCCCTCACCTCACGTTCGGTGCGCTCGACCGCTCGCAACGCAATGGCCGCCTGACGACACAACGATCCGAGTGAGTTCCTCTGCAGTTCGGAGATGTCCTCGCTCGTTGCGGCCAGAACGATCGCCCGCAACTCCCGCTGAACCACGACCAGGCCTGCATGCCACATACCGGGAACTCCGACTGATTCGAGCTTGTGGAACTCCCCGGTGACGGGCTCGGGGTCTCCTTCCAGTTCGGCCGCAACGGCTCGTACCGCCGGGACGAGCTCGGGCATCCATCCGACGGCCGCGCTGTCGAACGGCTCGAGCACGCAGGCACCCATCACCAGAGGATCCCCGACCAGTTGTTCGAGTCCGCTCTGCACAGAGAGGCTCACATCGCGTTCTGACTGTGCATCCACCAGACGCTCACCCACCAGCCTGAGGGTCGCCTCCTGGGAAGCGAGTACCTCGTTCTGGCGCACCAACCGGGCCAGCCGTACGAGCACGAGCGGCACGAGCGTGATCGCCCCGACCGCGGGCAACAGCAACCTGATTCCGGTACCGCCGACCACCACCTGCCACACCAGCACAGCCGGCGGCGTGATGAGGGCGAATGTCAACACGGCAATACGACGCCGGGTGAGGCGTCTGCGAGCTCCCGCTCCGTGTGGCGGGTCGACCAGGTTCAGCAGCGTGGGGTGCATCAGCCCTGCGCCGCCGAGGAACAACACCAGCATGGTCGCCGGGCCCATCAATGCCTGGTCGAGCTGCCCGATCACCACCTGGTTCGCCACGACGTCCAACCCGAACGAAGCCAGAAGTGCTGCTGCGAGGAACCTGTTGCTGGTAGAAGGTTGGGATCCGGCGACAAGAGCCAGGAACGCCATCATCACGAGCACGAACGACAGCAGGGTGAAACCGAAGGTGATTGCGCGCTCGGAACCCGGAACACTCTGGTCCTGGAGATAGGGAAGTATCAGCGACCAGTTGAGTAGCGCGAACGCGAATGCGCCGACGATCGCATCGAGGAAGGGATCGAGGCCAGGTCTGCGGTTGCGGCGCCGAACGACGATGGCGATCGCCGCGATGAACAACATGACGCCGCCGGCAGCGAAGACATCCGCGAGGGACGGAAACGCATACTCCGCGGCCCCGCCTGAATCGATGCTGCGAACGACCCCACCTGCAAGCACCACGAGCGCGGCCACCGACATCGTCAGCGATGGCTTCCTGACCGGGCCCTTGAGCTTCCAGCAACGGACCACGACGATTCCCGTGCCGGCCAGAAGCGACACTGCCTCGAGAGGCGCGGAAATCCAGTCCGGAAGCAGGAGCACCGCCGCGATCGCCATCAAGGAGACCGCGACGAACCAGCGGAATCGCGCCAACTGAGCGCTCGCGGCTGGGTCGGTTGTCTCGGGTCCGGGAAGAGAGTTCAGCATGCAGCGGGAAAGGAATCCCACCCCCGTGATCGGCATCCGGCGCTTGCGATTGAGGATTCGGGTGCCAGAGCGCGAGATGCGGGGAGGCATTGGTCACATCTGGCACGCTCGCCTGCGAATAGCCTCGGGTGATGTCCACCGAAGATCACCCGCAATCCGACGACCGGTGGCGTGATCGCCCACCGCTTCCCGAGATGCCCGAGGGCTGGAGGATGGAGCGCCCCGTTGGCGCCCTGCACCGGGCAGCCGAGACTGTCGAGTACGAGGTCTTCCTCGAGAGCGGTCTGTGCCGCGAGTCCCAGCACAACCGCGTCGAGGAGTTCGACCCCTGGAGGGACATCTCGAGTTTCGCAGCCGTCGTGTCCGACGAGGACGAGATCCAGGGAGTTGTCCGTCTCATGTTCGGGCGATTCGAAGAGCTGCAGGTCGGCCTGTTCGAACGTGACGAACCCTGGCCACCCGATCCCCTGCTCGAGTTCGGCTCGTTGGCCGTTCGTCGCGAGGCACGCAAGACCTGGACCATGGGATGGCTCTTTCGCTACGTCTGGCAGGAAGCGGCGCGGCTCGGTGCTGGTGGCCCTGTTGCTGTCACCGAGGAATGGACCGTCGACCTGGTCAACGACACCTTCCCCGTGGGTCTGCGCAAGCTCGGTGCGGGCAAGGAGTACATGGGTGGCGAGTGCTTCGCGGTGGGAGTAACCCTCGAGGGGATGCTGGACCGATCCAATTCCTGGCCCGATTGGTTCCACTGGGGAACGGACACGATCGACCTCCGCGAAGTCGCCGACGACACAGTGCGCGAGCTGGTCATCGATCTGCGCGAGAAGATGCCCGACCGCAGCTGACCCTGGAGTTGGGCTCCCCGCGGATGCCTGCGTTTAGGATCGCGGCCCATGGGTACTTCCAGCCTCCTCCTCGCAGAGACCAGCCAGTCGAGTTTCGACACCGCAATGCTCATCCTGCGTCTGGCGTTGGGCCCGATGCTCTTCGCTCACGGATACCAGAAGATGTTCATGGGTGGCCGCATCGAGGGAACCGCCGGATGGTTCGAATCGATGGGCATGAAACCGGGCAAGCTGAATGCCTGGGCGGCTGCGCTCACCGAAACCACAACGGGCGTGTTGATCACCATCGGACTGCTGACTCCCTTCGCCGCGGCCGGCATGGTGGGTGTGATGGTGGTTGCGTGGTTCACCCACCGCGGTGAGTTCTTCGTGTTCAAGGACGGCTGGGAGTACAACTTCGTCATCGGTGCGGTGGCCGTCGCGGTCGGCACCCTCGGAGCCGGTCAGTGGTCGGTGGACGAACTGCTCGGCATCGGCGAATCATTGGCGGGCTGGCCCGGCTTGGCGATCTCCGCCGGCCTCGGCCTCCTTGCGGGATTCGGGACCCTTGCCCTGTTCCACCGGCCGGATCCCCCCGAAGAAACCTCCTGAGCCAACTTCGCGGGCGTGCCGTTGGGCACAAACGCTCCAGTGCGCGCCGTTTCGCGCCGATCCGGGGACGTGAGCAACGGAAACGAACGCGCACCGGAGGCGGATCCAGCGGCTACGAGCAAACCTGCTGTTCTCGCGCAGGAACTCACCGAGGTCGCGGCCGAGATCACCGGCGCAGCGCAGATTGCTTTCTACGTCACACGCGGCGGACGCGTCCGGTGCCACGCGTTGGCGCCCGCTCACCTCGGGTCGCCGCTGATGGCCGAGCAATCGGCTGAGGACTTCCCATGGTGCATCCCGACTCTGCAGCCACGTCGTTTCGTCCTCGTCGAGCAAGCAGGAGACCTGCCACTGCCCGGAGGCGGCCACGTTCGCGACCTCGGTCTGCGCAGCGCCGTTCACCTGCCCATCGGTGCCGGCTCAGTGGGCGCTCTGCACATCTACTGGGACCATCTGGTCAGCACTTGGGACGACGTCCTGGGAGCCCAGCTCAGGGACTTCGGGGGTTTCGTCGTGTCACGACTCGACGAGTCACCACCAACGCAGTCGCACCATCGCCGTCGCCGTACCGACACCTGAACCGTGCGGGACGCCCTCGGCTCACAGAGCTCAGGCGCCGAAGATCCTCAACCACTCGGCCGCTGATCGAGGTCTGAAGACCATGTTGGACTGTCTCACCTCGCCCATCGACTCCGATGGCTTCGGCGAGTAGAGGTGACCGGGAAACAGCACTGCGGTGTCCGGCACCTTGGCCAGGCGCGTGGTGATGCTCTCGTAGAGCTCGGCGGGGTCACCGCCGGGTAGGTCGGTTCGCCCGCAACCCTGGAGAAACAGGGTGTCCCCGGCCACGAGGTTGTTCTCCACCAGGAAGCATTGGCTGCCAGGCGTATGCCCCGGCGTGTGCAACAAGGTGACGTCCACCTCACCGACACTCACGGTGTCCCCCGATGAATGCTGCACCAGGTCACCCGAGGACAGGTCGGTGACCTTCAACACGTACTCGGCCTCGTCGGCCTGCACGTGCACCGGCATCGACTGGAGTGCCAGCAGCTCCGCTGCACCTTCGATGCGCATACCCATCATGTCCCCGCCGCAGTGGTCAGGGTGGTAGTGCGTGACGAGGGCTCCGGTGAGCGTCATGCCATCGGACTCGGCAATCGCCTTCAGTTCCGCCACCCCGTAGGCAGGATCCACCACCAGGCACTCACCAGTACCGCGGTCTCCTATGAGGTAGGAGAAGTTCACCATCTGCTGTGCGACCATGTCGGCCTCGGCGAAATCGGCACCGGCTAGCAGTTGGCGGAAGTAGAAGCGTTCTTCTGTCACAGCCCGAACGCTAGGCCGCAGTCAGCGGGATCGGCCAACGGGACCCGTCGCTGCCCGCTTCAGTGCTGTTGGAGCCAACGTGTGAGCAGCGCGCTGTAGGCCCGGTCGTAGGCCTCGTAGTCGGATCGGAGCCTTTCACCCTGCCAGTGCCTCGACAGAAACTCCCTGGGAAGCAAGGGGTCATCGTTCAGGTGGCGCAGCACGGCGGCCGCCAGCAGGAAGCCCGGGGCCAGGGCCGATGGGTCATCAGAATCCAGCCGCGTGTGCACCGTCGACATCTGGCGGCGTAGTTCGAGTGCCGATTCGTTCCAACCGTCGAGATCCCAGAGCCGCTCGGGCAGGTCGGAATCCATGTCGGGCTGGGTGGCGAAGCGCCGGGCCTGCGTCGAGAGCTTCGCGGTCTCGTCCGGCAGGCGGCTGCGGTCGAGGTTGTCCGGTCTGATCCACACACCGTCGCGGAGCTCCGCCAATCGCAGTGACCGTGCTGCGCGCCTGAGTTCGGCCCGCTGCGGCGCAGAGCGCGCCGTGGTGTGCACGACCCACATCTCCCAGTTGCCAGACCACGTAGACACCGAGGGTGTGCGGCTCGCCCGCTGGCGTGACTGGCGCCGCACCAGGTGACCGGCCAGTTCGTAGCGGCCATCGGTACGCCTGGAAAGTTCCCCCTTGGTCACCATGCGGGACATCGCCGTGCGAACTGCGCCCTCGGCCAGGCCGAAAAGTGTGGCTGACCGGACCAGTGCCCGTGCCGACATGACCGGTGGCTCCGTGCCCAACAGGACCGACGCCACGACAGACCTGGCGGTGAGCGGAGCCAGAGGCTTGCCGCCGAGGGTCGGCATCGCGTCGACTGACTGGCCCAACGCTTCGGAGTTCGGTCCGTTCACCGCTTCGAGCCTACCAAGCGCACTGCTTGTTACATCTTGACTACACGTGTGCGCTCGGTTGTAAGATACATCCATGACCGCTGCGAGGATCGTGCCCGGCACGATGTACCCACCCGAGTCCGTACTCACCGAGGCCCTGCCCACGGATCGGCTCAACGAGACCGGCCGCCCTGTCGGAGAACTGCGTGACGAACTGCGCCGAATCCCCAATGCCGCAAATGCGGCGCACGTGGCAGGCGTCTGGATCCAGTCGGTCGGCGCGCTGGTCCTCGCCGCCTGGTGGGGCAACCCTGTCGGTTGGGTTGTCGCCTGGCTTCTGTGTGCCCGCGGGATGGTGCGATTCGCGATCCTGATGCATGAGTCGGCACACCGCCTGCTGTTCAGCAACAAGGCCATCAACGATTGGGTGGGCCGCTGGCTGGTTGCCTACCCGGCCTTCGTGCCCATCGAGGCGTATCGACGGGGCCACATGGCTCACCACAAGGAGGAGTTCGGCCCCAACGAACCTGACATCGCCTACTACCGCGGCTATCCGATCGAACCGACCTCGTGGCGCCGCAAGATGCTTCGCGATGCATCCGGGAACTCCGGTTGGAAGAACCTCAAGGCCTTGCTGATGGCCACCACCAGCAAGACCGCCCGCCCGGTGGTGCTGCGGATCCTCACCGTACAGGCCGCCATGTTTGCCCTGCTCTGGGTGACCTGTGGGCACTGGTGGGTCTGGCCGGTGTTCTGGCTCCTTCCGTGGATGACCGCCTGGCGTGTGCTCAACCGCCTCCGGGCGGTGGCTGAGCACGGTGGCCTCGGCGCCTCACCGGATCGGCGGGTCACCACGCACCACATCCGTCAGTCCAGGTTCGCCCAGTTCGTCTTCGTGCCCTTCAACACCGGCTACCACCTTGCCCACCACGTCGACATCGGTGTGCCCTTCTCCAAGCTGCCGGCATTCCAGCGCGAGCTCGAGGACGCCGGCTACATCCAGCCGGAGTTGGAGTGGCCGAGCTACCTCGCGCTCTGGCGTCACGCCCGAAGCGGTGGTGCCGCCCCGACTCAGTCAACCGGGGGGCAGGCAGCTCAGGCGGGGGCTTCGTCCTCTTCCCAGCGGTAGACCAGCTCGCCTGCACCGCCGGGTTCATGCTTGCCGGCCTCTGGTGCTGCGGCGACCCGTTCGACGGTGTCGTTGTGGTCGATGAGTTCATCGACGGCCTCGGCACCGAACCTCACGTGCAGGAAGTCGCCGTGCAACAGGAAACCGTCAGCAGCTGACAGGTGCTCGAAGAGGTCATGCTCCGGCAAAGCCACCTCCGGATATCCCAGCGAGGTCGTTGCCTCGACGCTCATCGACAACCGGTCCGAGCTGACCTTGTAGGTGCCCTCAGCCACGTTGACACCGTCGTCGGCTGTAACCCGGCCCTGGGCGAAGGCGATCTCCGGGATCCGCCTGCCGTTGATGAGGTGGCTGATGCCGTGCAGGTTCACGTACTCGAGGGCCCACCGTGTCTCGTCCAGCGGATCCGGCTGCATCGCCCAACACTAAGGCTGCGCTGAAGCCGCCGGAAATGGATGCGAGCCAAGGCCATGGTGGGTTGCTGCTTCCTGCGCGCTTCGACCGCCCCGATAGCCTTCGGCCATGGCCATCGAACCGTCGGAACCGGAAGCGCACCCGATCAAGCGCGTGGCGTTCCTCGGCCCGGCGGGGACGTTCACCGAACAGGCGCTACAGCGCGAGGACGACCTGGCCACTGC
>JBPCTP010000095.1:0-5293 GCA_051011615.1 Microthrixaceae bacterium
ACCATCGTCGCGACGGTCCCGGCCTCACGTCAGCGGTGAGATCTCCAACAGATGGCCATCGGGGTCGCGGAAGAAGGCCCGCGTCGCGCCGGGGTCGCTCCACCGGATCTGCGAGGAGCTCCGCACCACGGCTGGCGAGCAGCTCGTGGGTGCCGAGACAGTCCTCGACCCCACTGGATCACCGAGTAGCAGGATTCCCTCACGGTCGGACACCGGTCAGAAGAACTGGTCGATGAGGATCGCGTTGCCATCCGGGTCGACGAGCACCACGTGTGCCGGGCCGGCGTCACCTGCCTCCTCTGTCACCTTCTCCTCCAGTTCGACACCTGATTCGAGTAGTCGGGACTCGATCGTACGTACGTCGGTGAATTCCTCGATCCGCTCCATGCGGTTCGTCAGACCGGGATTGAAAGTGAGGATGTTCCATTCGAACATGCCGTGGAAGAGCCCGACGGTCGACTCACCGTTCTTGAGGATCAGGTAGTTCTGTTCCGGGTCCCCGCCCTTCACCTCGAAGCCGAGCTTCTCGTAGAACGACCGCGATGCAGCGAGATCGGCAACGTTCAGCGAAACCGAGAACGCGCCCAGCTCCATCGAACCGGGCAGGTCCGGATCCGATGCGGGCACGGTTGGAAGGTCGTCGGACATGTGGACTCCTCTGTCGTGGTCAGGGCGATCCTAGGAACAGCCATGAGCACTTGCCATGGGGCGTACATCCGGCTGGGCACTCGGGAATCGGTTCCGGATCATGGCTGCGGTTTCATCCTCGAACCCGGGTGATCTCGCACCGATGGAAAGGCCAGCGCCGTGGATCCCGGTTTGCAGCCAGGGAAACGCCGACGGCACCGAGTCCCATCTGTGGCAAAGGTGGGTGGCCCTCTCCTCCCAACGGCTCTACCTCGCCGTCCATGCGCGTTGGGATCCGGCCATGATCGTGCGGCATCACGGCCACTACAGCCCCCACACACTGACCGTCCTGGCGGGCGATGACCTACAGCTCCCGCCGTCACGGCCGTTGGGTGCAGAACTAGAATTGGTTCTACATTTGCTGGTGGACACCTGGGGAACCGCCGGGTGGCATCGAGGTGACCACAATGAACGAGCCAGACGACCAGAGCACACCGGCTGAGGAAGACCTTCCGCTGATCATCTCCGTCGACGACCACGTCATGGAGCCCAAGGACCTCTGGCAGCAACAGCTGCCGCCCTCCATGCGCGAGAAGGGTCCCCGGGTCGTGCAGGAGAAGGTGCGGCTGAAGTTCGAGGGAGGCCACTACGGCTTCGAACGCAACGATCCCGATGGCCAGATGTGCGACGTGTGGTTGTTCGAGGACAGCGTCGTGCCCACCGGATTCCTTCACGGACCGGCCGGGGTTCCCCGTGAGGAGCAGCGCAACGTGGCGGCTGTGTACGAGGACCTGCGGCCTGGCACGTACAAGCAGGCCGACCGGCTCTCGGACATGGACCTCAACCACGTCGAAGCCGCCATCAACTACCCGAACATCTTCCCCAGGTTCTGTGGCCAGGGATTCCTCGAGCGCGACGACAAGGAAATGGCGCTCGAGTGCCTGAAGATCTACAACGACTGGATCATCGACGACTGGGGCGGCGGCGATGGGCGCGGACGCCTGATTCCCCTCACCCTCGTGCCGCTCTGGGATCCCGCCATGGCGGCGGACGAGGTGCGGCGTTGCGCGGACAAGGGCAGTTACGCGATCGCGTTCTCCGAGAATCCTTCCAAGCTCGGCTGCGCAACGATGTACAGCGGCGAATGGGACGTTCTCTGGCAGGCGTGCGAAGAGGCGGACGTGACCGTGTCGATGCACATCGGTTCGTCGTCGTCGATGCCGACAACCTCCGATGATGCGCCACTGGCGACCTCGATGTCGCTGTATGCACAGAACGCCGAGGGGTCCTTCGTCGATTGGGTGTTCTCCGGCACACTCCAGCGTTTCCCGAAGATCAAGATCGCTTACGCCGAGAGCCAGGTCGGGTGGATGCCCTTCCAGATGGAACGCATGGACTCGGTGTTCCGCGAGGGTCGCGGTGGCGTCGGCGGCTCCGGTCCACTACCCAGCGAGATCGCCCGCGGGCGTATCTTCGGGTGCATATTCGACGACCTGGTCGGATTGCGTCAGCGCAACGAGGTCGGCATCGACCAGATCCTTTTCGAAACCGACTACCCACACTCCGATGGCACCTTCCCTCATTCACGCAAGGTCGCCCATTCGATGTTCGCTGCGGTCGGAATGAACGCGCATGAGTGCTACAAGGTGATGCGCGGGAACGCCATCGAGGCATACGGCCTCCAACGGTTCGGCATCAACGAGTAGCCCCCGGACCTGCCCTCCAGCCGTTACGCCGAGATCTCAGTCGAGGTCTGCTCCATCTGCGAACACCAAGGCAGCCCCTACAACACGGGTTCCTTCGCCGGTCATCTCGCATCGGTGGCGCGCAAGATCTGGTGGCTGCGCCAGGCCTGAGAACTACAGGATCAATCTGATTCGTGTGATCCGGCGCCGAAGACCGCGCGCAGGTCCTCGAGACCCGCCGGCAATTCGATCGGCGGGTCGGGAAGCTGTTCCACACCTCGCTCGGCAAGGATCTGCCTCATCGCTTCCGGCTCGTCGCTCCATGAGCGCGGGTCGCCCATCATCACCTCGTACAACTCGACGCCCTGCGGGCCGGCAACGAAGGGGCCAAAGGCCGCTCCCAGCGGCAGCTCGATGTGCGTTCCCACGCCGCACAGCTCATCGCCGCAGCTGAACTCGCCCGCCAATACCGTCAAGGTGTGCGGGCTGTGATGGCCGTGCCGTCGCACGATCATGCCGGGATCCCATTTCGCATAGAGCGCCAGGTAGAGCGGATCGACGGAGAAGGCGACCCAGCGCTCCCAGACATGGGACACGCTGCCGTCAGGATTCTGCTGGCTCCTCACGGGAATCCAGGGCACGTCATTGGATCCGCCCGGGTGCACGACCGTGTGCTCCAAGCCCTCTATTCGAGGTGTGTCAGTGCTCATGACTCGTGCTTCCCATGTTTCGTTCCCCTGTATCGCGGTTTGTCTTCGTGTGTGACGTCTGGACGCGGATCCCTGTCGTCGACGTAGTCAGTCTCTAGCGCCGATAGCAGGTCGTTTACCGCGGCATCGACGCGACCCAGTTGTTCGGCGCGCAGCCGATCGAAGACGCGCGCCCTCGTCGAGTTGTACGAGTCGAGGACGTCATCGGCAAGGCGTTGCCCGTCTGCGGTGAGCCTCACCATGACCTTGCGCCGATCCTCGGCCGCCACGCCGCGGGAGACGAGTCCGGCTCGTTCGACCCGGTCCAGGTCGGAGCTGATCGATCCCATCGGACGCAGCACGTAACGCGCGATCTGGGTGACTGCGAGCTCGTGCGGAGCCGGCTCCTTTCGGAGCGTCGCCAGGATCACGAAGTCCCTGAAACTGATGTCGAAGTCCCGCACGGCTTCACCTTGCAGACGTTCGAGGTGGATCACCACACGCTGAAGACGACTGAACAGGGCCGCGGGCTCGTCGTGGTCGAGCATGTAGGCGGGCACCGGCAGGTCGAGCCTGGATTCTTCGATCGACACAACAGACACAATACTCTAGAGTCAGACTATCTAGCTATAGAGCATTCCGGATTCGGCACATTCCGATTCCCCCACAGCTCTGCAGGAGCACACGATGCGCAACGGATACAAGGTCTTCGATGCCGACTCCCACGTCATCTATCCCGCGGACTTGTGGTCGACCTACCTCGAACCGAGGTTCCGGGACCGGATCTCCCGCCGAAGCCCGGCAGGCCTGGACACCTACAACCCGGTCGTGGTGGACGGACGCTGGTCCCAGCACGACACCAGCCTCTACGGACAGTTCCAGAAGGCGATCGGCTGGACCGCCGAGGACATGGTCGCTCAGTACGGCGACATCGTGGTCGAGGGATTCACAGGTGACCGGGTGGCGGCGGCACACGCTGTGGACGGCATCGACGTGGCAGTCATCTACGGCCCGGAGTACGACCTCTGGCTGGACGGGATCGATCCGGAGCTCCAGGCAGCGATGGTGCGCGCCTACAACCGCTGGGGCCAGGAGATGTACGAGACCTCCGGTGGGAGGGTCCTCACGAGTTCCCCTGTCCCCTTGAACGACGTGAGCCGGGCACTCGAGGAGATCCAGTACGCGTACGACGAACTCAACATCCGCACGTTCTGGGCGCGTCCGAACCACATGAATCACCGCAACCTCGGCGACCGCTACTACGACCCCGTCTACGAGTTGCTCCAGGAGCTCGACTGCCCCTTCGCCACACACGAGTTCATGGGTCTGCGGGGGCAGACCGAGGGCGCCGACCGCTTCGACACGTTCACCGAGTGGCACACGGCGGTTCACACGCACGAAGCCATGAACGCGTCGCTGTCGATGATCACCCAGGGCGTGTTCGAACGGTTTCCGCGACTGCGCTGCGCCTACATGGAGGCTGGATGCGGATGGTTGCCATCCTGGCTGCACCGCATCGACGAGCATCTCGAGATGGCCGGCGCCGTGGAGTGCCCGGAGTTGACGATGACCGCGACGCAGTACTTCAAGCGGAACTGCTGGATCACCACCGAGTGTGAGGATCCGTTCGTCGCAGATGTGATCCGGTGGCTGGGTGACGATCGCATCCTGTGGGAGAGCGACTTCCCCCACCCCGACTCGAAGTACCCACACACGACCAAGGAGTTCCTGGGGCTGTTGCCCGAGGAGATCTCCATGGAGAGCAAGGCAAAGATCCTGTGGGACAACGCGGTGGACTTCTACCGCTTCCCCGACGGCTACCTGCCCGCCGACTTCGCCGAGGCCACGGACATTCCGCTGACTGCGAACGTCTGAGCTGCGATGGCCTCTCTGCGACGGCCTCGCGAGGCAGTCGACTTCGACCGCCTCGAGGAGCTGTACCCCCCGGCACCCGAGTACTTCGAGACCGCATGGCTCGAAGAACCCGAGGTCATCGAGGCCAAGCAGGTCGAACGCCTCAGGAAGCGCGCCGCCCGGGCGCAGAACGTGCCGTTCTTCGCGAAACGCTGGAAGGCATCGGCGTTCGACCCCGAATCGATCACCACCCTCGCGGACCTCACCCGAGCCCCCGTGTACACCGTCGATGACATCCGCTCCAGCATCGAGAACGACCCGCCCTTCGGCGACTACCAGGGCGTCCTGCCAGGTGACGCCTGCCACGAGCCCATGCGTCTGTTCACCTCCGGTGGCACCACAGGCCGATCGCGGCCGACGCTCTACACCGCGTGGGAT
>JBPCTP010000096.1:0-2708 GCA_051011615.1 Microthrixaceae bacterium
ACATGGTGCGCTCCGGCTCGCCCACTACCTCGACCCGTTCGAATCGCCTGAGAATCTCTTCCCACACGATACGCAGCTGGAGTTCGGCCAGCCGGCTGCCCATGCAGTAGTGCACGCCATACCCAAATGACAGATGCTCGGAGGCGTTCTCTCGTTCGATGTCGATGGCCTCTGCGTTCGGGAAGACCTCTTCGTCGCGGTTGGCCGAGAGGTACCACATCAGAATCTGATCGTTCTTCTTGATCTGCTTGCCACCGAGCTCGACATCGCGAGTGGCGGTGCGCCGCATGTAGGAGAGCGGTGTCTGCCACCGGATGATCTCCTGCACCATGTTGCGGATGAGACTCGGATCGGCGATCAGCTTGTCGTACTGCTCGGGGTACTTGTTCAAGCCGTAGACGCTGCCCGACATTGTGTTGCGGGTGGTGTCGTTGCCGCCAACGATGAGCAGCAGGAGGTTGCCCAGGTGTTCGATGGCCTCCATGTCCTTCGTGGCCTCGCCGTTGGCCAGCATGGTCACGAGGTCGAACCCGTCGCCACCTCGCCGTTGGTCCCACAGTTCGCCGAAGTAGCCGGCGCATTCAAGTATTTCGGTGATCTTCTGTTCCTGTGACTCCACGATGCCGCCCGGCTCGGGAACCGCGAACACGATGTCTGACCAGCGCGTCAGCTTGCGACGGTCCTCCATCGGGAAGTCGAACAGGGTCGCCAGCAGCAACGTGGTGAGCTCGATCGACACCGTGTCGACCCAGTCGAAGGTCTCACCCTCGGGTAGCGAGTCGAGCACGCCTGCGGTGCGCTCGCGGATCAGCGGCTCAAGCGTCTTCAGGTGACTCGGTGCAGATACGGCACGCACGGTCTTTCGTTGCTTGGTGTGCTCCGGCGGATCCATCGCGATGAATGTCGCCAGACGGTTCATCAGTGCTTCTGTCTCCGGAGTGGGCTTCGGGGAAAGCGTGATGCCCTTGGCCGAGGAGAAGGTCTCCCAGTCGCCGTCGACCGCCTTCACGTCCTCGTACTTGGTGACCGACCAGTAGCGCCCCGATGACTCGAGCTCGTTCAGGTGCACCGGATCCTCGGCCCGCAAGCGGGCGAACTGGTCCTGCCAGCGATCCTCCTTGAAAAGGTGCGGATTGGCCGGGTTGATGTCATCGATGGCCAGATCGGCCGCGTCTGGTACCCCGCCACCGGTCTCCGCCATCTCCATCTCGGGCGTGACCACGAGGTTCAACAGCCTCGTGTCGTTCTCGCCGAATTCGCTCATCAGGTTCCCCCTTGGTCAGACCCCGTCTGTTTGTCCGAGCAGTGGCACGCTACATGCATAGCCGGGTCATCGACCCTGGAGACCCGGCCACCTCTCAATCTTGCTCGGCGACGCTTGCGGATACGAGGCCCTGAAACGCCGCAAGTGCCCCTTCGTGATGAGGGCTGAGAACGCCGCGCTCGTAGGAACCCGACTCGAGGTTGCGTTGCACGACCTCACAGATCGCCTTGTCCTCAGCGCAGATCGTTTCCGACGCCTCTATGTCGTGGGAGTTGCGTTCCATCTGCTCGGCGGAGGTGTCCTCGAAGCAGAAGTCGAGTCGTAGCCGGCACGTCGAGGGTCCGGTGGGCCACCACCGTTCGATGCTCCCGCCATGCTCGTAGAGGTTGAGCGCGAGGTTCGGCCAGTGCCACAGCCATGCGCCGGTCGCCTCGGATCCGTCCCTCGAAGTGGCGTGGTGGCGGGCCCAACTAGCCTCGGTGTGCACACGGTATGAGCCGACATCGATAGCTCTGGCGAGCCCGGGATGCACGAAGGGGATGTGGTAGCCCTCCAGGTAGTTGTCGGAATAGGTCTTCCAATTGGCGGCGATGTCGTGATCGAGCCGCTGCGCTGGCGCCCAGTCCTCCATGGCGAAGGGCTCGCAGGCTTCGATGAAACCGGGGGACAGCCAGTCGTCGAACGGAGTCGGGTTCGCACCCAGATGCACGAACACGAGGCCGCGCCACTCGGCAACGGCGTAGGTGGTCAGCGAGATGTCGAGGGCGTCGGATTCGAGTCCGCTGTCGCGGGCTGACCGCAGCGAGCCGTCAAGGTGATAACTCCAACCGTGGTAGCCGCACACAAGCGAATGGCAGGAGCCATGGGCATCGTCTTCGACCAGCGGACCCGCTCGGTGCGCGCACACGTTTGCGAAGGCCGCCAGCGCGCCGGTTGCATCTCGCGTGACGATCACCGGTTGTCCAGCGGTCACTTCGCTGATGAATGAGCCACCGTCGCGGACAGGCCAGCTCGGTCCGATGCACAGCCACGACGCCTCGAAGATTCCCCGTAGGTCCTTCTCGTGGGCCGCTTCGCCGTGGTACTCGCACGCGGGGAGAGTCGGTTGGCCGTATGACTTCGGCGAACCCGGTTCGTTCACGAGCCAACCCTAGGCGTGACCCTGTCTGCTGCGATCTCGAGCCGCTGTTGCGATCGAACCCATCGAAGGGGAGACTCCCGGCCGTGCGCGAAACCGATGGCATCGACGACGAGATGGAGAGATACCTCGCAGTCCCCACCGAGGGAGAACGAGTCGGGCCGGCGACCTCGGCGATTCGGCCCTGCCCTCAGCCAGGCTCGGGTCGGTGGGAATCCACCCACGACTCGGCGGAATCCCGGGCGCTGCTGAGGGTTGCGCCGAGGAACTCATCGGCGGGATAGAGGTTCTGCTCACCGATCTCGT
>JBPCTP010000097.1:0-3212 GCA_051011615.1 Microthrixaceae bacterium
GTGAGGATTTCAGCCCCCGCGAGATGCGGCGCACGCCGCAGTTCCACTTGATCTCGCTGACCTTCGCGGTCAGCGCGGGCGCTGGGCTCATGGCCATCGGTTTGATGAAGCTCTATCCGGTCGAATCGCTGACTGATTCTGGCCTCAGCGAGGACCAGGCCAGCGCCATTGCCGGGAACGCAATGGCGCTGTTCTTCAGCGTCGCCAACGGAGCCGGTCGCCTGGTTTGGGGGACGATCAGCGATCGCCTGGGCCGAAAGAACTCGGTCATTGCCATGACCGCCAGCCAGGGCGTCTTTCTCCTCGCCTTCATCCCGATGGCCGGCCATCTGTGGTGCGGCGTGCCTGATCGGCGCCCTCGCCGCGTCACTGATTTTCCCACCGCACCACGAAGACGTGGAATCAAAGGTGGGAGTCCTCGGCTTCTTCCACAACGCTCACCTGTTCGACCACTAGATACCAGCCCTCGATGGCCGCCAAAGGGCGTAACGAACGGTGCCAGGCACCGTTCGTTACAGAACGCTGAGACGGACTGGCATTGCCCTGCCACGGCCGTCGGATCCGCTTCTCCAGCCGTCGGCCCCTGGGCTACGATCTCGCTCTGTCCCGCCCCCCACTGACCAGCGAGAGAGCCCGAGATGAGCGAGCCCAAAGAACCATCCAGTCCCGATGACCTCGAGGCAGCACTCACGGGCGGCGTTCCGCTCGACCGCTGGAAGGAGGGGCTGCTCTTCGAAGGAATAGCTCCCACGCCAAGCCTGAAGAGTGCCTCGAACTGGTTGCCGCGTGCCGAGGAGATCGGGCCCGACGAGATCCGCATCATCTTTATGGGAACGGCCCCGTTCATCCGGCCCGGCCAGATGAACACGTCAGTGTTTGTGCAGCTGGGCAACGGCTAGAACTTCATCTTCGATCTCGGCGAGGGCTCGATCGCCAACTACATTGCCGGCGGGTTCGCGCTCAACGAACTGGACAAGGTGTTCATCACCCACCTCCACGTCGACCACTTCGGCGCCCTGCCCTACCTGTACATGTTCGGTGGCTGGGCCGGCCGGTGGCACAACCCGCTCCGGGTGTTCGGACCGTCGGGCCGCAACCCCGAGGATGGGACCGCCTACATGGTCGATGGTATGAAACGGATGCTCCACTGGCACCGCGACGCGTTCAGCGTCTTCCCGGTCGGGCAGGGCCACGACGTCGAGGTCAACGAGTTCGACTTCACCGACGACGGTGGGGTCATCTACGACGAAGACGGCGTCAAGGTCATCCACTGGCGACGCTCCCACGCCAAAGACGGCGCCTCCGGCTATCGCCTGGACTGGAACGGCATGAGCGTCGTTTGGACCGGTGACGGCCGACCCAACAAGCGTGATATCGAGTACGCCAAGGGCTGCGATGTCTACATCACCGAGATGCAACCGGAGCTGATGTCGATCAGCTCCGGTACCAACGGCGTTCCGCCGTTCGTCGGCCGCTACACGGTCGATACCCACCACACGGTGGGCTATGCGGCGGGGTACATGGCGAACCAGATCAATCCTCGCCTGTTCATGACGACGCACATGGCGTTCGACACGTGGCAGAACGAAGAGGCGGTCGCTGAGGTCAGGCACCACTGGAAAGGGCCCTACCACTTCGGTGCACCGGACGGAGTCGTCGTCAATGTCACCAAGGATGACATCTGGGTTCGAGACGGCATCTTGCCCGACTACCCCAATAGCCGATCGCCCCAGTATGACTTCGATGACGGTGTCTTGGTCGTGCCGAAGCCTCCGACCAGTCGAGCCGAGATTCAAGAACCCGGCATTCGCGACTCCGAGGTGCCGCCCGCCGACTATTACCCGGCGGGCTACGAGCCGGTGCTGCTCACAGAGTGGCCCGTCGACGACGATCTGGTGGTTCCGCTCGAACTGTTCCCGGAGAGCCTGCGAAACGGGATGGGGCAGAACTGGCGTGCGAAGAAGAAGTACGAAGCCGAGATCGCACGGCGTGAGTCCGAGAACGACGCTTGACCTCCCGGTGCCTCGTCAAACATGACCCGCGGGCGTCGTGAGTAGCAACGACCTGCCGGACTGGCTCGTCGACGACTTCGACGATGACAATGAACCAGACTTGGCGAGCGTCACGCCAGTCACGGTTCTGACCGGGTTTCTCGGTGCAGGGAAGACCACGCTTGTCAACCGGCTCCTAGCCGAGGAGCATGGCATGCGACTTGCTGTTCTCGTGAATGACTTTGGCGCGATCGACGTCGACTCTGAACTCATCGTTGGTGTCGACACCGGTAGCGTCACGCTGGCGAACGGATGCGTGTGCTGTGAGATCCGGGATGATCTCATGAACGCTGTGAGAAGCGTGCTGCGACAGGACGATTCACTCGACGGGATCGTCCTCGAGGCGAGCGGTGTCGCTGAGCCGATGGGCATCGCGCGCACATTCGCATCTCCAACGGCACGTCCGCTGGTGCGGCTCGACGGCGTCGTCGCGGTCGTCGATGCGGAACTCCTGCCAGCACAGGCCGAGGACCCCGCAACCAAAGATCTGGTCTTCTCGCAGATCGGTTACTCCGACCTTGTGATCCTGAACAAGATCGACCTGGCCGACTTCGACCGCGTCGATCGAGTACGCACATTCGTGCACGATCGGCTTCCGGCCGTCAGAATCGTCGAGACCTCGTTCGCTGATGTTCCGTTCGATGTCCTCGTCGGTACCCGCCCGGCCGACACAAGCGGCGCCGACACAGAGCCACACGACGACGAGCACGAACATCGGTTCGTCAGCTGGATCTACCGACGCGATGGTCAGTTCGATGTGGCTGCCCTGCAACAGGCAATCGTCAACATGCCGCGGGCGGTCTACAGGGTGAAGGGCTTCTTGAGCAGCGCCGCCGACTCTGGACAGCGACACCTGTTGCAAGCGGTCGGAATGCGGTCGGAGGTCGTGCCGCACGGAAGCTGGGGGCCCGATGGCCCCGAGACCTCACTCGTCGTGATCGCCGACCGTGCGACGGTCGACCGCGAGGCCGTCGAGCGGCTGTTGGACACCGCTTGGCGGCGACCAGAACGGCAGTAGTTCCCGCTGGGACCGGCGGGATTCGTTTGCGCGACTCTTGGCGCTCTGCGACCATCGGCCAATGCCCGCAACCAACGTTGTCGCATTGCTTGCCATCACCCTTGACGGCTACATCGCTCGTGAGGACGGCACCGTCGACTTTC
>JBPCTP010000098.1:0-5896 GCA_051011615.1 Microthrixaceae bacterium
CATCGATCGCCACCGCCACCAGAGCGTCGTCCTGCTGACTGCCCTGTTGGTGCACCGACTCGATGCCCTCCGCTCCGATCCGCCCACACCATGCGTCCGTCAGCCCCGCGTTCGGTCCGCTCAGCGCAGAGGTGGTGCTGCCACAGGCGATGGTGACATCGCCCAGGTCGGAGTTGCTGCCGAAGCCCACCGAGCGGGGTTCGTCCTCGCCGGGGCCACCTGCGTGAGCCAGTGAGATGACCTCACCCGCGGTGTCCACCACGAGTGTCAGAGCGTCGGATTCTGCCGGCGGACCATCACCGAGGTCACTTCGGGTGTCGCCCACGGCCAGCACCGAATCGTTGCGTCCCGTGACAGAAGCGAGCCGATCAGTATCGGGACCACCGATCTGGACGATCCAGGCTGGCTCGGGTGGTTCTTCCGCAGGGACGTCGGCGGACTCGTCCGGTGTGAGTTCCTCCGGGGTCTGCCCTTCGGGCAGCGTCGTCGTCGGGTCGGTCGTGGTCGACTGCGAATCCTCGGTACCGGAAGTGCATGAGGCAGCGACCAACGAGACGGCAGCGACGATGGCCGCAACGATCGCGCATCTGCTGGAGTTGGAACGCACCTTCGCAGGATACGGACGATCCGGTGACGTGGTTGACCGCCACCCGCATTGGTGCTGAGCGTTGGGTCAGGCAGGACTGGCGGAAACTGCTGAGCGAGGGGCGACCGCACCCATGGGGTTGGGGACTCAGCCGACGTAGGTGAGCTGCCTGGCTGCGTACAAGGCCTCGTAGCCGATTCCGTCCATGACAGCGATGAAGCAGTCGCCCTTGCCGCAGATCTCCGGCACCTCGATCTGAAGTGTTGCGGCACCACTGCCGTCGGCCACCGCAACATCGGGCATGTAGGTCGGGATGTGGTCCTCGTCGGGAACGCCACTCGGTGGCCACACGCCCACGAAGCCGTGGCTCAGGGGCGATCCCGGCGCGAAGCCGGAGACTGATGCGGTGAGCATGTCACCGGCGGTGACCTCGTACTTGTCGAGACTGACCGACTGGGTCGTGCCGTCCGGGTAGACCAACGGTGGAGGCTCGGCGGCAGCAGGGGCTGCAGTCGTTGGCGGAGCGGTGGTGGGCGGTGCAGTCGTCGGGGCAGCGGTGGTGGGTGCAGCCGTGGTTGGCGCGGCGGTGGTCGGTGCAGCAGTGGTGGTCGTCTCAGCCTCGGGGCGCGTTCCGGACTGGGCGCTCACCTCGTCACTGGCGCATCCCGCCAGCGCCATCACGGCGACTGCAGTGCCGGCCGCGATGGCCAGCGAGAACTTGTTGCGAACCGACTCACCCATACGAGTTTCCCCTTGATCCATGGTCCTGCTCCGATCTGTTGACGGATTCTGGACCCGAACCGAAGTGTACGCCAGTCACCACCTGAGGGAAACACCGTTCCGCTGAGCGGACCTACCCAGCGCCACGAGCCAGCGTGCGGCGGGCCGAGCGGACAACCGCCTCGTCGACCATTCGGCCGCTGTCGTCGACGAAGGCGCCGGTGCCCTGGGACTTGTGGAATTCGTACAGGTCGACCAATCGCTGCGCAGCCATGACCTCGTCCTGGCCGGGAGTGAACACCTCGTTGATCACCGGGATCTGGGCGGGATGGATGGCCGAGCGCGCACCGAATCCCATGCGCCGCAGCCGGTCGGTGTCCGAGGCCAGCGCGTCGAGATCCGAGAAGTCGGTGCTCACAGGCCCGGTCGGCGAGTCGATTCCGGCAGCAGCGGAGGCGACCACCAAGGACATCCTCGCCGGAATCAGCTCTCGACGCTCCGCCGACGGATCCATCGCCAACTCTGCGATCAGATCCGCTTCACCTATCGCAAGGTTGCGAACAAGCGGGTGTACGGCAGTCTCGGCAGCCGCAAGCAGTCCACGGGCCGTCTCTATGAGTGCCACGACGGCCACGGCTTCACCGTTCGCAAGGCGAGCGAGAGCTGCGAGGGACTCGGGGTCGGCCTTGGGGAGGTAGATCGAACGGCCCCCGGATTCGAGCACGGCCCGTACGTCTGCATCGAGTTCCGCGCCGTTGTTGACCCGGACGAAAACCTCGGGGGCACCTTCGCCCCGGACCCCGGGACCTTTGAGGGCTTCTGCCACCGCAGCGCGCGCCTCGGCCTTGTTGGGCTGGGCGACAGCGTCCTCGAGATCTGCGATCACGGCGTCGGCGCCGCTCGTGAGGGCCTTGTCGATGCGATCAGGCCGATCGCCCGGCACGTACAGATAGCTGCGGTGCACTTTCTCTCCTAGAGTGGTATCACGTATAGTACTTGGGTCGCTCGGTGCTGGCAGATCTATCGACAGCACAGATCTATCGACAGCACGGACCTATCGACAGCACGGACCTATCAACAGCACAGGCCTATTGACGACTCTGGGGAACCGGGGTCTATTGTAGGGAAACATTGTTCCGAACAGCGGAACACTATGAGCGTGGTTCCGAACAGCGGAACAGCACCTCGGAGGCGCAGGACATGGGGGACACACTCGAAACGGTCGTGGACATCCTCGATGAGAGCGGCGATGTCGACAACCAGGCGACATTCGACGCGCTCTGGTCGATCATGTCCGCCCAGGCCAAGCGCATCACGGACCACTTCGCGGTGGAGGCAGACCCGGGGTACGCCGATCTGGCGACCTATGGCGACTCCGAGGGATGGCGCGGTGAGTTGAACGCCTACTCCGGATCCGAGATGGACTGGATGATCCACTCCTGGATGGGAGACCCCGGAACCGGATTCACGAACATGCACCTGACCTGTTGGCTGGGACCGCACATAAACGTGCCCCACCTCGGATTCGCCTGGGGCACGCTGCCGACGCTCTGGTTCTACCAGGACTACCTCCCGCGAACGGACCTCTGCACCGACTACGAGTACCTCCAGCAGTACTACGAGCCCACCAACGAACGATTCCTCGAGCTGAAGGCGGACGAGGGGCTCTCGTACTTCACCAGTCGCACCCTCGTGGTCCGACAACACGTGAGCGAGACGGGCTACTGCTTCGTGTGTACCGACGCGGAGGACGGCGAGGGCAAGGCCAAGCGCATCGACCAGATCGGACGCCTGGCCGAGCAGCGGGTGACCGACTGGCTCGCGATGGTTGACGAGGCCGACGAAGTACCCGAGGCGGATCGTGCCAAGCTCGCGGACCGCGACCTGCATGTGCGTCGCCTGATAGCCGAGACCGACCCGGCCAACGTGCTCGGCGAGCGCTACTACGGCGAGGAAGTCACGGCCCGGTTGGTGGGTGCCCTATGGGGTTCCGAGCGCCAACTCGATCGCCCGCAGGCCTGAGCGAACGAGGAGAATCCATGTT
The DNA here is from genome assembly GCA_051011615.1 of Microthrixaceae bacterium. GTDB lineage: Bacteria > Actinomycetota > Acidimicrobiia > Acidimicrobiales > Microtrichaceae > JBPCTP01. The sequence continues at coordinate 3,351 of JBPCTP010000098.1, forward strand.
CAAGAACTTCTGGTACGCCATCCAGCACGGATCAAAGATCGGAGAACAGCCCACCAGGGTCCGCGTTATGGGGCAGAACCTCGCGGTGTGGCGCGACGACGCCGGCGAGCCGGTGGTGCAGTCGGATCTCTGTGTGCATCGCGGCGGGTCGCTCTCGGGCGGCTGGGTGCAAAAGGGTGTGAACGGTCACAACTGTGTGGTCTGCCCCTATCACGGTTGGCAGTTCGACGACTCCGGTGCATGCGTGCGTGTTCCTGCGGCGAGCCCGGAGATGACGATTCCGCGAAAGGCCCGCACCGACACGTATCCAGCAGTTGAGAAGTATGGATTCGTGTGGGTTTGCATGGGCGACCTGCCCGAGGGCGAGCGCCCGCCCATGCCCGAGCTACCCGGTCTCGATGATGCCCGCGGCGCCGAGGCGGAGAACTACCGGATGGTTGAGGGTGAGTTCGTCTGGAACGCCAACATCGAGCGCGTGATCGAAAACGGTGCGGACATCGCGCATGCTCCGTTCGTGCATGCAGGCAGCTTCGGCAACCCTGACAGTCCCGAGGTGCCGGAACACGAGATCGAAGAGGTGTGGTCCGAGGACGGCGAGTTCCTTCGGTCGATCAGCGCCACGGTCGATCTGGATCCGCCGCCGGCCAAGGGCGTGTGGAAGTACCTGCGAAAGGCCGACGAGCGGCCGCCGGTCAACTCCACCGTGCGTGTGCTGTTCCCGAACGTCTCGATGCTGGAGGTCAAGTTGCCACTCGGCACCCTCAAGATCTGGACCGCCCACGTGCCGATCGACGAGAACACCACGGCATCGCGTTGGATCACGGGTCGTGACTTCTTCACCCAGCCCTGGGCCGTTTCCCTGTTGCGCGCCGATGCGGACACCTACAAGCGCACGATGAAGATCTTCTACGAGGACCAGGCAACGGTCGAGGCGCAGACCCCAGAGCTGGTGCCTTTCGACATCGCCAGCGAGCTGAACGTGAAGTCCGACCAGGTGTCGCTCGCGTTCCGCCGCTGGCGTGCGAGCGCGTACGACCGTGGTTGGGGCATCCAACCCCATCAGATCCTGACCACCGACGACAAGCGCCTCGCCACCGTCATTCCCTCGCCCGCACGAAACGAGGATCCGGATCTCGCCAATGCCTGGGTGCTGAAGGAAGTCGAGACCCACGCAGCCATTCGGGACCGCAACGCTGCTGCCGGCCGCAAGGTCCCCGACGCCGATCCCATCGCTGAAGGTTCGGCCAACGGAGCTGAGTCCGAACTCACCGAGGAGAACGCGAATGGCTGACCGGCCGTCCTACGCACTTTGTGATCACAACGTGAACACGATCGCCACGCATTTGGACCTCCACGAGGTGCACGGGAGCGACGGTGGTCCGGCGCTCACCCTCACCAGTGAGATGTCTCCCGATCCGGTGGGCGAGTTGCGTCACTTCGAGCGCGACGGGGTCGCAACACTCGTGTACGTCGGGATCACAGTGCCGATGATCGGCCTCGACTCGCACATGCTCTACGCCTTCACGCCTGCGGAGAGCCCCGTGCCGCACTTCACGCTCGACTCGGTGCAGACGCAGCTTCCACCGGAGGCCGGCGGCGGCGAGATCCTCGCGTTCCACATCGACCTCAACCCTCGAATCGATCCCGGCATCCATCCCGGGTACCTCGAGCGTTGCTACGTGCCTCTCAACGACGCCCGCGCCCGCGGGCTGGCCATCGATGGCGTGACACCGGCCGACCTCCAGCCACTCCAGTGGCAGGTCATGTCATCTTGGATGATGGCCAACCGTGCCACGCCTGGCGCGTTCGAACAGATCGGCGACGTGGTCGCAGAGTACCGCGACCACTGGTTCGGACTGCTCGACGACGGCGTGCCCGATTCGGTTCTCGGTGGCTGGAGCGGCGAGCAGATCGCACAGCGGGACCGTCTGAGCCGCAACACGATCTTCAGCGCCGAGGTGGACCCGGTGTGGAACAACATCTCTCGCCTACTGGGTGAACAACAGGCGACACTGCTGCGCGAAACCGTGCGCGACGCCGGAAGGGAAAGCGCATGACCGACAACGACGCAACCACCGACGACACGTCCTCGCAGTGGCAGGAGCGGATCGAGGGCGAGTGGTACGGAAACCCCTCGGTATGGGATGCCGAGGGCAACCACACCGGCTACATCAAGGTGAACCGATCGAGCGTCTTCGAAAACGGCGACACCACCTACTACATGCACACCCTCTTCGACGGCACGGGCCCCCTTCGGCCTCGTCTCGAGGTCGTGGAGTTCGCCTTCGGCGTCAAGGACTCCGATGAGGATCGCATCTACATGGGCCCCGACTTCTACGGTGCGGGCCAGCCCTACGGCGCATTGGTGGACGCCCACTACTACTCACCGGCGTGGCAGGCAGACCTGCGGACCATGGTGCACATCCTCGATGACGGCGAGACGCAGGTGTACTCGTCACTGCTCTACGAGGGCCCGAAGATCGCGTGCGTGTTCAACGGCATCTACAAGGTTGCCTTCGACTACGAGACCAACGACGAGACCCGAG